>WGFD01000308.1 GCA_015492395.1 Deltaproteobacteria bacterium
TCCTTCTACACTTTTTCAATGCCATTCAGCTACCTCTTCCGTAAAACGATCATATTGTGCCCCACCATGGCGACCTCGAACGAGTTCGATATATCACCGGAAAGTCTTTCCCTCAACTGTTGAGCGCCCTTGGTCACATCCAATAACAGCAGGATGCGTCCCTTGTAAAATGACACGTAAGAGACATCCTTGACTATGTCGATTTCCCTAAGTTTCTCCTCCAACGACTCGAACTCCCCATAATCCAGAAGATCGTTAACTCTGAGGAGCACCTTGAACCTCATCCCTTCCTTCTTCAGAAGGATCCCAAGTTTCAGTAGATCCTCTTTAAGTAATGAGAGGGTTACATCGGCCTTTACAGGTAATCTGTATACCGACTCCCCGGTGGTCAGATCCACCTTCTTCGCCTCTGAAGTTATACGGTAGTTCTGGATGTACTTGCTTGCCTTGTTATATATCCGCCACTCTATATACCCTGCATCATGAAGAAGGATGTCCTTCGGTATCAGTCGTTCCACCGACAACACAACGGCCTTCTTGAAGGCGTCATGCAAAGCCTCTTCCTTCATCTCCGTCTCGTCCGCGGAAACTTGGGCCGTACCCACCACTTCAACCGAAAGAACACTCTCCTCTTGAGCAATGGCAGGCCCGGCCACGGCAGCAAGTATTATAAAGAGAATTGACATGATACAAGATCTACAACTCATTGCAAGAACCCCCTTACAAGATCCACTGTTTTTTTAAATTCCTTCGGCATGAACCACCTTATCTCCCCGTCCCTTCTGTGCCAAGTGATCTGCCTCTTTGCGTAGCGTCTCGTGTTGCGTTTGAGCAGTGAGACGGCCTCCTCCATGGTAGTGGAACCCCGGAGGTATCCCACCATCTCTTTATAACCGATTGCCCCCATCGACTTCAGCGAAGGGGAATACCCCATTGCGAGGAGTCCATTGACTTCTTCTTCCAGTCCGTCCTCCATCATCCTGTCAACCCTCTCATCGATAGCCCTGTAGAGGGCGTCTCTATCCATACACACCCCGATCTTCAACACCTTAAAAGGCCTTACCCTGAAGCCGTGCTCTTTCTGGAACGCCGATATGGGACGGCCTGTAAGGTAAAAGACCTCCAACGCCCTTATGATCCTCACCTTGTTGTTGGGGTGGATCTTCGCCGCCGATTCGGCGTCAATCTCTTTGAGTCTTTCATGGAGGCACGCACTCCCCTCCTCGGACGCCATATTCTCAATCCCGGCCCGAAGCCGCATATCCGAACCCGGTCCCATGAACAGACCATTTGTCAAGGCTCTGATATAGAGCCCGGTCCCTCCAACGATAATAACATTTTTACCCCGTTTATGTATCTCCTTTACCGCCGCCATCGCATCCACCCTGTATTGCGCAGCGGTATAGTCCTCATCGGGGAATACCACATCCAGCATATGATGCGCTATATCGGACCGGTCTCTTATGGCGGCCTTTGCCGTACCTATATCCATGAGTTTATAAAGCTGCATGGAGTCCGCGCTCACGACCTCCGCGCCGAAGATGCTTGCAAGCTCAACCGCCAATCTGGACTTGCCGCTGGCGGTCGGACCGGTTATGATTATTAGCCTAATATCACCCATGCAAATCGGCAATCCCGGCCAACCCATACCGGATATTGCTCATAGTACAAGGCACAAGAACGTCTTTGTGGTTCAGCTATATCCTTTTGAAAAACCTCTCAACCTCGCTCCTGGAGAGCACCTTCACAACGGGCCTGCCATGGGGACAATTAAAGGAAAATTCCGTAACGGCCATATCCTTTAATAATACCTTCGCCTCTTCAACAGTCATCATCCTTGCGCCTCTGATCACACTATGGCAGGCGATCCTCTTCAATATATCGTCAACACTCTCCTCAAACCTTGAACTTAAGGAAATCTCCAGCATTTCATCGATCAGATCCTTCAGCACGGGTTTAAGGTTGACACCTGAAAGCTCCTGCGGCACGGCCTTTATAAGATATGTCGAGCCACCGAACGGCTCTACCGTGAAACCCAATCTGTCGAGATAAGGTCGCACCGACTCCATGACCTCCCTTTCCCTATCGGAAAGCTCGACAGTTTCGGGTACCAGCATCAATTGCGAGCCGAGCGCGGCCCTGTCACGATATCTCTCCTTGAGCCTTTCAAAGGCTATTCGTTCACTTGCCCCATGCTGATCTATCAGGTAAAACTCCTCCTCCCCGGCACAGAGGAGAAACTCACCCCATAGTTGCCCAATTACAGAGAGATCCAGAAATAGAGGATTCTTTACACTGCCATGCTGTGTGGTTGGTGTGTAGTCCATTCCATACTGGTCTACAGGTGAGTTCTTTATGCCACTATACGCACCCTCCCCTTCCCTGACCTCTTGTTCATATGGTATGGGACTCCTTACGGATGAGGACCCGGCATGGGCTGCAAGCGCGCCTTTGACGGCCTGCCGTACCGAATTGTAGACGGCCCCCGGGGAGATGAATTTCACTTCGCTCTTAGCCGGGTGCACATTGACGTCAACTTCATTGCCAGGCGCTTCAAGATAAATCACGGCAAGGGGAAACCTGCCATCCATCAGTACGTTGCGGTAGCCTTCCATTATGGATCGCATTACACCCTTATCCCTTACCCATCGCCTGTTCAAAAATATATGTATTCCCTTGGAAGTGGCGGAACTCACATCCGGCGCGGTTATGTATCCTTTTACGGTAATGTTTCCTTCACGGGACGCGATTTCCCTGGGGCAACTCTTCCCGTCACACGCCACGATATGGTTGACTCTCTCTCTAAGGCTGGAAACCGGGCAGTCTACGACAAGGTTCCTGCCATGCAGCAGCCTGAACCTTATATCCTCATGGGACAATGCCAACCGCTCCACCACATCCTTTATCCTCCCGAACTCCGTCACAGGGGACCTGAGAAACTTTTTCCTGACAGGAGTATTGTAGAAGATATCCCTCACCTCCACAGAAGTCCCATCCGCGCAGCCGCATTCTACTGCCTCCTCCACCTTTCCACCGTCCACCCGCACCATTGTGCCGGACAGTTCCCCCCTCACCTTCGTCTTTAGGGTTACCCTGGAGACAGATGCTATGCTCGGCAGAGCCTCTCCCCGGAAGCCCATCGTGGATATAGAATAGAGGTCGCCCTCTTCCTTCACCTTACTGGTGGCATGTCTCTCAAAGGCCAGTCTGGCATCACTACTCGACATTCCCTCCCCATTGTCTATCACCTTTATGCCAGCCACTCCCCCTCTCTCCACAAATACACTTACCTCCGTCGCACCGGCGTCAATGGAGTTCTCAACCAACTCCTTTACAACGGAAGAGGGTCTCTCAACCACCTCACCTGCCGCAATCTTAATGGCAAGGTCCGGCGGCATGATCCTTATTCTGCTATTCGCTCGTTTCATAAGAGTTACTCCAAAAGCCGGGCATTCCCGGAACGGTCATCCCAATGGGCACTCTGCGCACATCGCTTCCCTCGGCCTGCAAAACTCCTTCCCCACCCGCACGATTAAGGCGTGATACTCGTTGAAGAGCCTTTCGTTGTGGTCCAGACAGGACATAAAGATTTCCTGGACCTCCCGGTAATCCGCCCCTTCGGAGATAATTTTATGACGCGACAGCACCCTCTTTGTGTAGGCGTCAACTACGAATACCGGCTGTCCCCCGGCGTATAAGAGTATGGAGTCGGCGGTCTCGGGACCGATACCGTTTATACCGA
>WGFD01000309.1 GCA_015492395.1 Deltaproteobacteria bacterium
GGGCTCTATAGCCCCCATCTTCTCAAGGGTCTCGACCGGCAACGTCTCCTGAACACGGCGCATCTCGACATCTACACCATCCACATCCTTAGCGCCATCGACAACGGCACCGGCCATTCTATGCACATGACCATACATGGAGTAGTACACGACAAGCATCTTCACAGCCTATACCTCCTATGGATGGCATACGTTAGAAAGATCCTCAAAAAACCATCTAAGGCACCATAAGACAACCACCCACACAGACCGTAAAAGACACTACCTCGCCGCATCTGGCAGAGGCGCTATTCTGAGGGGTGTATCATCTTCGCAGGACTTCAAGATCCAAAAGCAGATCCACGATTACAGGGTCATACCGCACTCCGGCATAACGTCTCAGTTCTTTCACCACCCGGTCCGGCTCCACAATATCCCTGTAAGGCCTGTACGATGTCATTGATTCGTAGGCATCCACCACAGTCAGTATCCTCGTTTCCAGTGGTATGTCTTCACCTTTCAACCCCCTTGGATAGCCCTTTCCGTTTATCCATTCATGGTGGCTTGCGACTATTCCCGGCAGGTTCTCCAACTCACCATCTATAGAAAGGGTCGCCTCTATGATCTCCTCTCCTATAAGAGGGTGCTTCCTTATCTCCTTCGCCTCCAGCTCAGTAAGTTTGCCTGCTTTGTTCAGGATCTCCTTAGGAATAAATGTCATCCCTATGTCATGGAGAATGGAGGCATGTTCCAGCAGCGTAAGCCTCTCCGACGATATACCCAGCTCCCGCCCTATATCCATCGTAAGCACCCTCGCCCTCTGAGAGTGACGGGTCTCGTTCATCAAGGCCTTCGCCCTGCTCTCCTCCAAAGTAATTGCAAGCAGCGTCAGTGAATTAAGTAGTGATTCGGTCCTAGTTCCTGCGGAACCATCCACCGTATACGCCGTAACAACGTTCCCGCCCTTCCCCTTCGAATTGTACATCCTCCTGTCCGCCATCTCCAACAGGCATTTCTCATCTTTGCCGTCTTCCGGGAACGTCGCCAGCCCAATACTCAGAGATAGTCTTACCCTCTCATCTCTCTTCTTGCACTTCTCAACAAACCGGCTTCGCACTCTCTCAGCAACATCTATCGCACCTTCCTTCGCAGTCTCTGGCAAGATCATAACGAATTCATCCCCGCCATACCTGCAGAGGATATCGAGGTTTCTTGAAGTCTCTTCAAAAACATCCCTGGTCTCCAACAGCACCTCATCGCCAAAGTAGTGCCCATAAAGATCGTTTGCCTGCTTAAAGCCGTCGATATCTATTACAACAACGGAGAAAGGTCTCTTATAGCGGCTGGCCCGCTTAAACTCCGACTTCAATACCTCTTCGCAATATCTTCTGTTATACAGGCCCGTAAGGTGATCCGTCACCGCCTGCCGGTAAAGCTTTTTCTGCAGCTCGGCCGCTCTGCTGATATCCCTTATCATGTAAACATTCAGATACCTGTCACCTTCTTTGAATATGTTTGACGAAATCTCTATTAACACCTTTTCGCCATCCTTCTTAATCCCTTCTATTTCCGCAGTATCCCACTTGACGCTGGCCTTTCCGGACTTTATTAACCTGTTGAACCGTATAAGGTTCTTGCGCCTGTAGTCACCCGGCAGGACCATAAGGACCGACTTCCCGATGATATCTTTACCCGGATAACCGAATATATCCGTTGCCTTCTTATTCCAGGAGAGCACCGTGCCCTCTTCATCCGTAAATATTATTGCATCCGGCGACAACTCAAAGAAGGAGTCGATCGTTGATGGAGAAACCATCTGTAAAAGCGTATCCGATTTACCAGAGATCTCTTTGCCCATAATCCGACGATACTATCAAATATCACACAACCGGAAATCCCGCGCCTAAAGAGACTATTGCACCATTTTTCAAATCTGTCAACTCCATATCAACTATACATATACCCATCAACAAGCTTGCAGTTTGTATCTATCTCTCGTTCGGTAAGCATGCCTACAACAATGGCGTCCAAGTAACGTCGGCCCAATGCAAATCTGATGGCCTCTCTGCTTGCATTGCCCAACAACCCCTCCGCCATGATCTTCATGCCTACCACACCCTTGGATATATCATGTATAGCACTCAAAAGCCTCTCCACCTCAGTGAAATCCTGGTCGCTTACTCTAGCCGGCTTGCCATGACCCGTATGCAGCACCCTTTTAATTCCTTCGGGCAATAACCCATAGATCTTCTTTACCGGTGGAATGGATGCGAGCGAGTCATAGAGGCCAAGGGTATTCCCATCCATATGGTAGCCTGCAAAGTTTATCCTTCCATATACGACCTCTATATCGGAAACTTCGAGTCCCTTCCTCAACGCCCCAAGGCCATGCGAAGACAGGCCAATAGCCCTGACCTTTCCCTCGGCCTTACATTTTACAAGTGTATCCAACACATCTCCTTTCCTATGGAACTCCCTCTCCGTTCTGATCGCATGCATGAGACAGATATCCACATAATCCGTTCCTAGCTCTCTCAGGCACTCCTCAACCCATCGCCTGGTATCACGGCTTCCGGACGATGTGATCTTCGTTGCAATAACCACACTATCCCTGGCGACACAACCAAGCGCTTCCCTTATATGGACATACGTACCATATGCCTTGGCGGTATCCCAAAAGGTAACGCCATGGCGATATCCATGGAGGAGCAGACCCGCAAGTTTTCCGGGGGACATATTTCGTTGGGCTATTCCGCCCTTATGGTCCGAACTGCCCGTCCCTATACCAAGTTTTGAAACCCTGATTCCAGTCCTGCCAACCTCAACCTGTCGCATAATATGATTTGACCCTATAAACTGTTCGGTCCGGTACCAGGCAAATGTACAAAACAGCACAATTCCCCGTAACAAGCCGCGCCGGAATCTTCAAACGCAGGAGAATATCCGAACATATTGACCAGTCGCGGATTCCTGCTTTAATCGAGATATATCCTATTTCAACTATATAAATCCAAGCGAAGCACCTTTGTCCAGCTTGACAGCGCACATAATGGCGGGAAAGATTGAAATTACCCTCTTCTTCGTCCGCATCTCTATTCGGATCTTGCCGTATTGAACTCTTTCAGATTCCTGGTCATCTCGTCTTCGGCAATAACTCCCATCCTGACCAGGGCCTCACCGAAAAATACGTAATTGTCCTTTTGTTCTTCGAGAAGTTCCTCCACCTGCTCGACACTAAGAAAGCCTTCTTCCACAGCAATCTCCCCGAACCTGACCAGCTTCTCTTCCTGGATTACCAGAGTTCTCTCCAAATCCTCCTTGGCAAGCCATCCCCTATCCATCGCCAACTCGCCTATCTTGCGGTTGAGCCTCTTCTGCAGCATCCTGGCGTTGAATATATCGTATATGGTTATTAAACCTTTTTCCAGCAGGTATTGACCGAACAGCAGCTGTTTGTTCACCATCTCTGAAGCGCCTTATGGTTTGGTTAATGGTCCAAAATCGAATGTCATTCCGCGGTGAAGTATAGCAACAGTCCGAACAAAAGTCACGAATAAAAGCCGTTCGCGTCGGGCAACCTTCACATATCACAGACGGCGTGGCGTGGCAAGCAGTTTGTCGGCCTCCTTGCCTTCTCGGCCTCAATCGAGCTTGAGCCTGTTAAACTCCTTCAGATATTTAATCACTTCCTCTTCCTTCATTGCGCCGGTCCGTACCATGGCCTCACCGAAAAATACGTAATTTATCTTCTCTTCCTCAAGTAACCTTTCAAGTTGACTATGAGTAAGA
>WGFD01000310.1 GCA_015492395.1 Deltaproteobacteria bacterium
ATCTTCACCGGTATGCTGAGTAACTTCAAGCACAAGGTTCCACTCCTCGTCACTTATGGCGGGGTTCGTTACCTTTAAGGCGTTATATATAGGCGGAACCTTTCCCGGAGGAAACTTGACATCCAGAACAGGCCCGATAATCTGGCTGATTTTACCGATATTCTCTTCCATCTATACCTCCGTACCTGAGAGATTAAAAAAATGCACTGTGAACGGACTCACCCTAATCTACCACAGGGATCTTCAGTTTAGCCTTTAAGCGCCTCGGCGCCGCTGACGATTTCCGTAAGTTCTTTGGTAATTGCCGCCTGCCTTGCCCTGTTGTACTGGAGTGTTAATGAGCCTATCATTTCCTTAGCGTTGTTGGACGCCGAATCCATGGCGGTCATCCTTGCGCCATGCTCGCTGGCGGCTGAATCGAGCAGCGCCCTGAAAAACTGTGTTTCTATGTTTTTGGGCAGGGTGTAGTGGAGGATGGCATCCTTCGATGGTTCGTATATACATTCATCCGGTTCCTCCTCCATCTCAACCCTCTCCTCATCACCCTTTTCAAGTACTATTGGAAGCAGCTTCTGCCGCACAGGCTGCTGGCTTAACGCAGACCTGAACTCCGTGTATATGACTTGTACCTCATCAACCGCTCCGTCAATATACCTATCCATGATCTCCTTTGAGATCCTTGAGGCAAAATCGTATTCCGGTCTTCCACTACCGAAGGGCTGCTCCTGTCTGATGGGGACCCCGCGCCTCTTAAAGTGCTCCATCGCCCTCCGGCCGATGATATTCAGGCTCACATCGACGCCATCACTGATGCTTTCCAGAAAACGCTCCGCTTCCCTTATAATATTGCTGTTAAAGCCCCCGCACAGGCCTCTGTCGGAGGCCATGATAATGAGCTCTATATTACGAACATCCCTGACCGCCAGCAGGGGATGGCTGCCGGGCATCCTTTTCTTTGCGATCCGCGACACGGTTTTTAACACCGCCTCTGCATAGGCGCGTGCCGAGGATGTGTCTTCCACTGAAGGCATGGGTTGTCTGTCCTGTGCCGTCTTCTGCGCGAGTCTTGTGATCACCTCCAACATCTTTTCGGTGTAGGGGCGCGCCGCCGTTATATCCTCCTGAGCGCGCCTGAGCTTCGCAGCTGCAACCATCTTCATCGCCTTGGTTATCTGCTGGGTGTTCTTAACGCTCTTGATACGCCGTCTTATGTCCCTTAATGTCGCCATGTGAGGTTAGATACTATGCGGTGAAACTCTCCTTTAGCTCATCCATTGCCCTGTTTAGTTTTCCTTTAAGATCGTCATCCAGCGATTTCTTTTCCATTATCTCCTTGGGAAGATCCGGATGCCTGTTTTCGAAGAAGTTGTATAACTCTTCTTCGTAACGGAGTAATGCAGAGACCGGGTACTCATCCAGATAACCGTTGGTTGCCGCATAAATAATGAGTATTTGTTTCTCAACCGGTAAGGGTTGATACTGTCCCTGCTTCAGGATCTCCACAAGCCTGCTTCCGCGTTCAAGCTGCCGCTGGGTTGCCGGGTCGAGGTCGCTTCCAAACTGCGCGAAGGCGGCCAGCTCCCTGTACTGTGCCAGCTCGAGTCTTAGCGTACCGGCCACCTGCTTCATGGCCTTAATCTGCGCACTGCCGCCGACACGCGATACCGAAAGACCGACATTGATAGCCGGCCTTATGCCGGAGTAGAAGAGATCCGTTTCCAGGAATATCTGGCCATCCGTTATGGAAATAACATTGGTGGGGATATAGGCGGAAACGTCTCCGGCTTGTGTTTCTATAATGGGAAGCGCAGTCAACGAACCACCGCCTAGTTCGTCCTTCAGCTTTGCAGCCCTTTCAAGGAGCCTGGAATGGAGATAGAAGACGTCGCCCGGATATGCTTCACGGCCCGGGGGCCTTCTTAAAAGAAGAGAGAGCTGTCTGTATGCCACGGCGTGCTTGGAGAGATCATCGTATACTATGAGTACGTGTTTCCCGTTTTCCATGAAGTGTTCGCCCATGGTGCAGCCGGCATAAGGAGCGATAAACTGAAGCGGCGCCGAGTCACTCGCGCTGGCGACGACTACCACCGTATAATCCATTGCGTCGAACTGTTTTAATTTTTCCACAACCTGTGCCACCGTTGACTTCTTCTGGCCTATGGCAACGTATATGCAGTAAACGTCCAACCCTTTCTGGTTGATGATCGTATCGATGGCGACAGCGGTCTTGCCGGTCTGCCTGTCGCCGATTATGAGCTCCCTCTGCCCCCTGCCGATAGGGATCATCGCGTCAATGGCCTTGATACCGGTCTGCAGCGGTTCTCCTACAGGTTTTCTTTTCACGATACCGGGAGCCTTGATCTCCAATCGCCGTGTTGTCTCTGCTTCTATGGGCCCCTTTTCATCTATCGGCTGGCCAAGGGGGTTGACCACTCGCCCCATCAAACCCTCACCGGCAGGCACCTCGATTATTCTCTCCGTCCTCTTGACCGTGTCACCTTCTTTGACTACATCTACGTCACCAAGGATCGCAACACCCACATTATTTTCTTCGAGGTTGAGGACCATACCATATATCTCTCCGGGGAACTCCACAAGTTCACCCGCCATCGCCTTGTCAAGGCCGTATATCCTCGCGATACCGTCACCTACGGACATGACGGTTCCAATCTCTTTTACAACGACTTCCTTTTCAAACTCCTTGATCCGGCCTTTTATAAATCTGCTGATTTCATCTACATTGATCATTGGGCCACCCCTTCTATCTTTTCTCTTAAGATCCTGAGTTGCGTCTCCAGACTGCCGTCGAGTATCTTGTTTTCGTACCTTATTACAATTGAACCCAGTAATTCAGGGTCCTGTTTCGTTTCCATGACCACCTCTTTCTTGCCGGTCATCGCCTTAATACGCTCTCCGATATCTTGAAGTAAGGAATGTTCGAGTTCGAAGGGGGTTTCGATGATTATTTTAATTCTTCCCGATATTTCGTCTTCCATCCGTTTGTAGGCATCGCATATCTCAGGGAAGACGGCAATATCGCACGATTCCACAAGGAGAGCCATGAACATCTTGACCGGTCTCAGGGTTTCCGCCTTTTCGCATATGGTTTCTATAAATCTTTGCCTTTCCTCGAGAGGATACAGCGGATTCGGGAGGACATTATAGATCTCAGGCGTGGCGGTGAAGAGGTTGTTCAGATCAATCAGTTCTTTTTCAATCTCCCTGGTGTTTCCCTCTTCCATCCCTATGTCCACTATAGCCTTGGCGTACCCCCTGGCAACATCCTTCTTCTTCATCAATGAAGTCTCACTCTGGTCAGGTATTCTTCTACAAGCTTCCTGTGATCATCGGGGGTCAGATCTTTTTTCAACAATTCCCTGGTCATTTCAACCGCCAGCCTTACAGCTTCACGGGTCAGGTA
>WGFD01000311.1 GCA_015492395.1 Deltaproteobacteria bacterium
ACGTTCTTCGGTAACGGGGTTGTCGGACATATAGAGTTTGCGGATCCACTGTGTCCGGATCTTAGCGACATCCTTTACAGGGCCGGCAGGGCTGTGAAGGCCAAGGTGCATAAAGGGGGAACGTATATTTGTATCGAAGGACCGCAGTTTTCCACAAGGGCCGAGTCGAAGATATACAGGAAGTGGGGGGTTGATGTGATTGGCATGACGAATATACCCGAAGCTAAGCTGGCAAGGGAGGCGGAGATGTGTTATGCGACACTCGCTCTTTCTACGGACTATGACTGTTGGCATGAGACGGAGGAGTCTGTAACGGTGGAGATGATCATCGAAACACTCAAGAATAATGTCGATACGGCGAAGAAGATCATCAAGAGGGCGGTTTCCATGATCTCTTCCACGAGGGGATGCAGGTGTCCGAGCGCCTTGCAAGATGCAATCATAACTGACAGGAAATCGATTCCGGCAAAGGCAAGAAGGGATCTAAGGATCATTGTGGATAAGTATATCCGAGAACAGTGACAACGATGCCGTTGACTCCCCTGGAGCCCAGGTCAAGCACTATCCCATACCATTCCTAAATTCTTAATATCTTGACAAAAAAGGACAGTACTGGTAAAAAATTGGTGTTCAGAGGTAAAGGTTGGTTCGGTCTGCACCGAAAGATAGTCATGCAGCCGCATTAGGTACTTTGCGGTATCGACCTAATTTACTTGGAGGAGAGAACCTATGTCCATTCTGGTTGTCGGTTCAATAGCGTTTGATACCGTTGAAACGCCTTTCGGTAATGTCGAAGATGTGCTTGGAGGGTCCGCTACATACTTCTCTACATCTGCGAGCTACTTTGCCGATGTCAACCTCATCGCCGCTGTCGGAGAGGACTTCCCTGACGAGCATGTAGCCTTTCTGAAGGAAAAGGGGATAAGGATAGAGGGGCTTCAGAGGTTGCCGGGGAAGACATTCCGCTGGAAGGGTTATTACGATTACGACCTGAACCAGGCCCATACCTTGGAGACCCACTTGAATGTGTTCGAGGAGTTTAAGCCATCCATACCGGAGGATTTCAAGGACTCGGAGGTGGTATTCCTTGCGAACATAGACCCCGATCTTCAGTTAAGCGTCTTGGAGCAGGTAAAGAAGCCCCGGCTAGTTGCATGTGATACCATGAACTTCTGGATAGAGAATAAACCGGACTCCCTGAAACGATTACTGTCGAGGATAGACCTCTTTGTGATCAACGAAGGGGAGGCTAGGGAATTTGCAGGTGAATATAACCTCGTAACGGCGGCTAGAAAGATATTGGATTGGGGTCCAGATAAGCTGATAATAAAGAGGGGTGAATATGGTGCGTTGATGTTTGGCGGCAATTCTGTCTTCTCCGCTCCGGCGTATCCGCTTGAGGATATATTCGACCCAACCGGCGCCGGCGACAGCTTTGCGGGCGGACTTATGGGATATCTTGCGAATACAGAGGGGGGTGATGCCTACAGGCAGGCAATAATACTCGGGAGCGTAATGGCCTCCTTCAATGTAGAGGACTTCAGCTTGAATAGGCTAAAGGGATTGACGCTGAAAGATATACATAAGCGGTACGGGGAGTTCAAGAGCCTTACACACTTCGAGGATCTTCAATAATATTGAGCAGCCTCACTGTAAATGTATTTATGGTACTTAAAAAGGCAAGGATTTCCGCATGGATTGCGTTATTTTCCATAGCTTTGATTGCAACCCTTTCGGCATGCGCTCCTACTAAAGAGAAGATTAAGGAAGAGGCCGATATACATTATGACCTTGGCCTTGTCCATCTCCGTTCAGGAAACCTGCCGGAGGCGCTGAAGGAGCTTACCAGCGCTGTAACGCAGTATCCGGAGGATCCTAACTACCATAATGCCCTGGGGCTGGCCTACCTATCGAAACAGATGAATGAAGATGCCGTCAGGCACTTTAAAGAGGCCCTGCGACTGGATCCGAAGCTTTCCGATGCGCATACCAACCTGAGCGCAGTCTACCTCGAAGAAGGGATGTGGGATGAGGCGGTAGAAGAGGCCAATAAGGCGCTTGCCGATCTCTTTTATACTACACCTGAGTTTGCCCTGTTGAACAGGGGACGTGCCTACTACGAAAAGGGGGATTACAGGTCAGCTGAAAGGGACTTCAAGAAGGCTATAGAGGCCAATCCGAGATATCTGCTTGCATACTACAACCTCGGGAAGAGCTATGTTAAACTGGAAAAGTATGGTGACGCAAAGAGGATATTCTTGCGTGTCGTTGAGCTTGCTCCGGGCTACTTGGAGGCGCACTACTACCTTGGAATAGCACTGATCAACTTAAAGAACGCAAGAGAAGCAATAGAGTCCTTCAACGAGGTTATCAGGCTTGCCCCTGATAGTGACCTTGCAAGATCGGCTAGAGAGTATATTGAACTGCTAAAGTGAATATGCCGCCACTTGGATCATGGCCTGCTTTCAAAGCTCTTCATGATCTTGGTTGAAATGGGCTCATGGGGTATCGCTTCTGCATGCAGGGTTTCTCAAGTAGAGGTAAATGGTTTTACCGGGAGAATATCTTAGGACCCAGCGCGAGGCAAGGGGAATAACCCTGGAAGAGGTATCCAGGGTTACAAAGATCTCTGTAAAAGCACTCAGATCCCTGGAGACCGATGATTATGAATCCTTGCCGCCACCTACCTTTGTCAAGGGGTTCATACGTTCCTACTGCAGATATATAGGTGCGGAGGATGAAGACGCGGTGCTCCGTTACGAGGAGTATCTGAACGAGAAGGCAGAGCAGGAAGATGTCCAGAAGAAGATACAAGAGAAAGGGAATGCCGAAAAAGAAGCAGCCTGGGACCATAAGCGCCCCGCAGTGATTATTGCCGTCATTGTGCTGGTTGTCATCTCTTTTATTATCGTGTTATATCTCTTTTCTGGCTCCCCGCGCCATGAAAAAGAGGGAGTGGAAGTGAAGACCGGTATAAGGGAGAAGGCTGCAGAGGTGGCAAGGAAGGAACCGGAGATATCGAAGACCCCCGAAGATCTTGAGGTCGCAGCAAAAATGGGCTTTGAAAGCGCTACGATGCCTCCTCCGGCAAGGAATGTCCTTGAAATGAAGGCACGGAATATGACATGGATGAAGGTTGAGATAGACGATAAGGAACCCTTCGAAGTCTTGTTGAAGAAAGGTGAGAGTGTGAGGTGGGAGGCTGATGATGGGTTTTCTCTTCTTATAGGAAATGCGGGCGGCGTGGATGCGGTCTTGAACGGGAAGCCGGTCGGCACACTTGGAGAAGATGGGCAGGTCAGGAGGATCAAGTTGCCGCCGGAGAGGAAATAACTGCTTTGAAACAGGATAAACGACGCGGGGTCGTTTCAAACAGAGAGCGAAAGTTGCCTTCCCGGTATTAACCAATCGTTATCTCATGGTCAGGAGGATTGATGAACTCAACAGCCAGGTGTCGTAAGTGTGGCAAAAGGATGAAGAGTGAGAGGATAGATGATTACAAGGTGAAGTTTTCATGTCCGTGCGGCTTTTCCGAGTATGAGACTATGCCTGCGGCGAGCAAGATTATAAACCCGCACTTTAACAGAACGGTCCTTTCACCGATCAAGGTGGATGAGTCGAAAGGGATTGTCTTCGAGATTGAGAGGGCGGACAGAGAGAGGATGGAGATCATAACCCTGGATGAACTGAGCATGCTGACTTCATCCGACTACGATCTTGACGATGTGCTGCAGTCCATAGTTGATAAGACCGCCGAGCGACTCGGTGTGGATATCTGTTCGGTATACATCTGGGATGGGGGGTACATGGTTTTAAGGGCGAGCCATGGACTCTTTGAGGCCATAGGAAAGGCGAGATTGAGGATCGGAGAGGGGGTTACAGGTTCCGCCGTGAAAGCGTCACATCCAATATTCGTTAATGATATCAGACAGGATTCAAGGTACAAATACTTCGAAGAGACGAAGGAAGAACAGAGTAAGATAAGGAGTATGTTGTCATATCCTATATTCTTCAAGGGAGAGCCGCTTGGCGTATTGAATGCGCAAACTAAAGAGATCAGGGAGTTCAAGGAGGATGAGTCACACTTCGTTTCTATTATAGCCAACCTCATACTCGGCGCCATAAGGATGAGAAAGAGAGAATAACACAGAGTCCTCCATGCATAGACCGCGAAGACAGATGCTGCTTTCACTGGTAGCCCTGTGCTGCAATCCTGTAAGGATCCTGGTTATATCCTTCATCTTGTTTGTGAGTTGCTTTTTGGCCTCCCCGGATATAAAGGCCGGAACGGAATATTATGCTTCTTCCGCCCTTTCGGAGACGGAGGAGAAGGTGGAGGATGGTTTTCGAGAGAAGGATGGGATGCACTTTGTCGTTAAGTTCGATGGTGGTGAGAATGCGGAGGCGGGGCATCTTATAAGTATACTTCTAGAAGAGGCCTATATCGCGGTGGGCGGCGATATAGGGTATTATCCTGAGGATGCGATAGGTGCGGTGCTTTACTCCATGGAACAGTTCAGGGATGTGACGAGGAGTCCGGATTGGGTCGGCGCCGTGTATGACGGCAGGATCAAGGTGCCTACTGGCGGTATAACACGGAAGACCATCGCCCTGGAGAAGGTCCTCTTTCATGAGTATACACATGCGGTCGTTCACAGACTATCCGGGGGGAGGGCGCCGGTATGGTTGAACGAGGGGATAGCCCAGTATGAAGAGGGGAAGAGGCAGGTTTCATATATGGATATAATCAGGGCCGTCTTGAGGAGTGGCCAAGGGATCAGCCTGAGGAAACTCGAGGGGTCGTTCATGGGAATGGATAGTAACAGCGCCGCTGCGGCCTATGCGTTAAGCCTTTCCGCTACGGAGTACATCATCGGCGAATTCGGGATGTCCGGAGTGAGGCGTATACTGGAGAGCCTTGGAGACGGTATGTCTCTGGATGAAGCCATCTCATACGCCCTTTATCTGTCATATGACGACCTACGGAGGGTTTGGCTCCTTTCATTGCGGATGAACTGATCGGTCGGTGAGGCGTGTGAATATAAGGAGATTGATCATTCTGTGGCTTCCATTGGTTGCATATATCACCTTGATCTTTATACTGTCATCGATGCCTATGAGAGGTGTCCTCCCGGCAAAGCTGCAGGTAGATAAGATCATACACATCGGGGAGTATGGGCTGTTAGCGCTGTTGTGTATAAGGATGCTGAATGGCATGTTGCCCAGTGCCACAGAGAAAAGACTGTTTGCTTTCGCCGTTGTGTTGACCGTGCTTTACGGTGTTTCCGATGAGCTTCATCAGTCTTTTGTCCCGGGAAGAAGCTCTGATCCCTACGATCTGCTTGCGGATGTGGCCGGTGCGTTGTTGGGTGCCAGGATATATATCATGTTCATAAGAAGGCAATGCGGTGCCGGAATCAGCAGAGGTAAAGGGAGAGTATGAACCTGCGCGATATCACTATGGAGGACTTTAAGGAGGGGTTGGAAGTTACCAGAACGGTCATCATCCCTTATGGCACAGTCGAGGAGCATGGGACACACCTGCCGCTGTCGACCGACACACTCGTTGTTAACGAAGTCGTCAAAAGGGTTGCTGAGGAGGTCAAGGTGTTCATTGCGCCGCCTATTCACTACGGTGTCTGTACCTCTACATCCCAGCATCCCGGTACCTTGGGGATATCACCTGCGACACTAAGGCGTATAACCGTGGATATTGTGAAAGGGGCTCGCGCCAAGGGGCTCAGGGGATTTATCCTTATTTCAGGTCATGCCGGCGGGTTGCATCTGGCCGCAATGAGAGAGGCTGGCGAGTCATTGGTCGGGGAGCTTGAAGATATCGGTATGGCGGTAATATCCATCTATGGCCTTGTTCAGAGGGATGCCATTTCCATAGCCGAAACTGAGAACGATTCCCATGCCGGAGAGCTGGAGACATCCCTTGTACTCTATCTTGCGGGGGGGCTTGTTAAAGGCAGGTCGAAGAAAGAGTATCCTGAATTGCCCAAGCCGTTTATAGTAAGGGATAAAATCAAACATTGGCCCGGCGGTGTCTGGGGTGATCCGGAGGCCGCATCCGTGGACAAAGGCAGGATGCTCTTCCGCATAATGGTGGACAAGGTAGTGGGGGTGGTCAGGGATATGGAGAACTTAAGACTGACGGACTCATAAGAGGTCCGGATTCAGGCGGCACAGTGAAGATTGTCGGATAGAAGGCCTGTGGACACTGAGTAATGAGACGCCCATGAACTCCTACCATTCGGAAATACACCTTCGGTCTCATGGCTTTACCGACATTATTGATATAACTGGTGAGGTGGTGAGGGCCGTAGCAGAGGCAGGTATCAACGAGGGGATGATAAACATCTTTGTCCCCGGCTCCACCGGCTCCGTTACGACCATGGAATACGAGTATGGGGTAATAGAGGATCTGCGATCTGCGATTGAGAGGCTAATACCTTCCAAGATGCATTACAGCCATGACAGGAGCTGGGGAGACGGGAACGGATTCTCCCATGTCAGGGCTGCTCTTATGAAGCCCGGACTGTGCATACCTGTAGTCGCCGGGATGCCTACACTGGGCACGTGGCAGCAGATAGTCTTTATTGACTTCGACAACAAGCCTAGAAACAGGAAGATTATCGTTCAGATACTGGGAGAATAGTCATGAGGGTTGCCGGCCTTGGGCAATGCTCCCTGGATCATATAAGTGTGGTGGATCTCTTCCCGCGGGAAGATACCAAGAATGAGGTGTCGGAGTGGACGATACAGGGTGGCGGTCCAGTCGCCACCGCGCTTGTGACCCTGTCCAGACTGGGAGTCGGAACGACGTTGATGGGTCTCCTCTCCGATGACTGGACAGGAAACACTATAAAGGATGGGCTTATCGAAGAAGGAGTCGGGGTTGATGGTCTGATCGTCAGGAAGGGTGGAAGGTCGCAGACGGCCTTCATAGTTGTAAACAGGAGGACTGCGGCAAGGACTGTCTTCTGGCAGCGGCCGACGTTGACACCTATAATGCCGGAGGAGGTAACGGGGTCGTTTATTGAGGGTTGTGAATTCCTGCTTCTAGACGGCCTCATGGCAGACGCCTCTATAGAGGCCGCAAGGCTGGCTAGAGCGGCCAACATTCCGGTAATGCTGGATGGAGGCAGGGTGAGGGATAAGATCTTGGATATCGCCGCATTGTCCGACTACGTAGTTGTATCCGAGGAGTTTGCGGTGGAGTTGGCCGGGACCCCAAAAGGTGCCATCGGCGAGTTGATGAAGTTGAAACCCAGGGCCGTTACCATAACACTCGGTAAGAGGGGCAGTATTACAAAGTGCGGTGGGGATTTTTTTGTCCAGCCGGCTTTCAGTGTGGATGCGGTTGATACTACCGGTGCCGGTGATGTGTTTCATGGGGGATACATATACGGGCTTCTTCAGAATTGGAATATAAGGGACACCGTCAGATTCGCGTCTGCCGCCGCGGCACTAAAGTGCAAAAAGATTGGCGGTAGGGCCGGTATAGCCGGTTTGAGAGAGACCAAGGATTTCTTGGAGATACACGGAGAGCAGATACAGGCTGGGGATCCCGTGCTTTAAAACTGTATCCTCCTCTTCGATAGGAAGGTGTATGGTGCGCAATACCAAGTTCTGGTATATCAATACCAATAAGCTCTTCGCCGGTTTGAGCAGGGAAGACAAAGAGGAGCTGCTTGCGAAGCTGAAGGAGATTAGTATCAAGAGGAGGGAGTTTGCCTACCTGGCAGGGGAAAGGGCCGATAAGGTCTACCTCCTTAAAGAGGGCAGGATCAAGGTCGGCAGGCTATCCGAGGAGGGCAGGGAGCTTACCATCGATATCCTGGGACCGGGTGATATCTTTGGAGAACTGACCCTGGCGGGGGAGGATGTGCGTGAGGCCAGTGCCGTGGCCCTGGAAGACTCCTATATATGCGCCATCGATAGGGCGGACTTTGAGGATTATATGAGCAAGAGACCTTATCTATCCCTCGCGATAACGAAGATGTTGGGCCGGCGATTGCGGAAGATGGAAAATCGCCTGGAGCATATGATCTTTCAAGATGTCAGGAGCAGACTCCTCTCCACCCTGAAGGAACTGGCCCGGGAGTATGCCGTTCCGATTGAAGGGGGAACTAAGATAACGGTCAACTTGACTCACCAGGAGTTGGCCAACCTCATCGGGGCAACGAGAGAGACCGTGACGCTGGAACTAAATAATCTTAGGAGAAACGGATATATTCGGATCGACGGCAGGGAGTTGATCCTGGTATCAAAAGGCATATCAAAAAAATCTCTTCATTTGTAATCTTTCTTACATCTTTTCCCTTTGACATTGACTAAGATTGATACACCCAGGTGCAAGGCGAGCGAATCCTGAGAAATGACACCTGCCTGACCTGCCGTAGGGCAGGAGGTAGGCGAAGGATGGTGCACAACGCCGTAGATGGAGTATTTACGAAGCCGTCAAGCCGTCGAGAAGATTATACGCATGAATAGGCGCAAGCCAGTCATAGATCCGAGAGTGAGGAGATGATGAAGAAAGAAGGCCGGATTTCTACATGTATTACCCTGAAAAAAGAGAGAACATCGAGATCATGGGAGGATTTAGACCTTCATGGGGCCGGCGGGATAGAGATGGAAGGCTAACGCTTGACATATGCCAAAAATGCGGCAATAGTTGATTCTATGGATGGTGCTTATAAACAGGTGGAGGTGTCAAACCACCCAATAATCTGACGGAAGGAGGTTGCGATGAAGAAGGTCTCTATGATCTTGACGGTTTCCATGATGTTATTCATCCTTGCGGGGGTGGCTGTTGCGCAGGACCAGGGGAAGAATCCGTGTAGGATGAAGAAACCTCAAGCGTTAAAGAATCCATTTTCACACAGAGGACTTTCAAGTCTGGAAAAGGCCGTGGAGATGGGGGAGGAGTTATGGAAGGACAAAAATCTGGGCAAGTCAAATCTCAGTTGCAACACATGTCATGCGAAGGGAGCGCAATTGAATCTCGATAAGGTCGGTCGATTTCCCCACTACGTTGGTATGACCGGCGAGGTGGTAACGCTCGATCAAATGATTAACTTTTACATGATCAATCCAATGAAGGCTAAGCCTTTAGGCTGGGGGTCCACAAGGTTAACCGCTCTTGCGGCCTACTACCAGGAGATAGTGAAGGAGTATGGGGAAAAGGGGGTGGCCAACCCCTGTAGTATGAAGAATCCATGTAGCATGAAGAACCCATGCGGTCCGAAGAATCCCTGCCGGCGATAGCCATCCCATTAAGCATGACGGTTACTGTGGGCGTGGCCAAGCGTATGCCTGCCGTTTTTTATGCCGTCTTCAGCGTATTGTGCCTTCTGCTTTATTTTGCCACTACCGCTTATGGAGCGGATATCTCTGGATGGTACTGGAAAAGGCCGGTGCCGTTCCAGGGGATCAGCCCGGAGTGGTATGGCAATCTTGGTATCTCATTATATCCGGAGGATTGCGGTAAGTGTCATGTATCTCAGTACAGGGAGTGGCGAGACTCCTTGCACAGCATGGCCATTGGGCCTGGAATAAAGGGGCAGTTGGCCCCGTACAGTGACCCATCCTTTGCCGGGTCATGCTACATATGCCATGCCCCGCTGAGTGAGCAGCAGGAGGTCTTGGATATAGCAGAGGGCTATGCAAAGAACCTGCAATTTGACGAGAGGCTCAAGGCTAGCGGTGTAAATTGCGCCGTCTGCCATCTAAGGGGGTATAAAAAGTATGGTCCCCCTTCGCCGGGTCGTTTACAGAAGAGTAGTGTGTATGGAGGATTCATACCTTCACCATTCTTCGAGAGTTCAGGTTTCTGTGCTCCATGTCACCAGTTCCCGGAGGATGGAAATGCCATTAATGGCAAGCTGCTGGAGAACACTTACATAGAATGGCTTGAGAGTCCCTATCCGGCCATGGGTGTTACATGCCAGAGCTGTCACATGCCTGAACGAAGGCACTACTTTCGTGGAATCCACGACCCTGGTATGGTAAGTCGTGGTCTGGAGATCGTGGTTAAGAGGATGAAGATTAGAGGGGTTTCAAGCGCCGTCCTCACGATAAAGAATAGTGGTGTGGGGCATTACTTTCCCACATACGTTACACCATTGGTAACGGTTAGGGCTTTTGTGGTGAATAGAGAGGGCGTTGAAGAGGAAGGCTCCCGCAAGGAGGAACATATAGGCAGGATAGTTACGCTGGACCTTTCAAGGGAGCTTGCCGATACCCGGATTCCCCCAAGGGGGGAGTTCATATTTGATTATAAGATTGAGGATGTTGGAGTTGATGCAAAGCTGGTGATGGAGGTATGGGTGTACCCCGACGAGTTCTACAACAGGTTTTTTAAGGCTGCACTGGAGGCTGAATACTTTACGTCCGAGAAGGAGATGAAAGAGGCCCTTGAGGAGACCGAGAAGTCAAAGTACCTGCTCTTCAGGAAGGAGATAAGCAGGGTGGATGAAAAGTAAAGGGTGGGAGTGTGCATACTCCAACCCTTCATTCCGGCAGATGATATTATTTATTATGGGTCTTCGCGTAAGAGTGTGGGTCATTTTATATCTCCTTGAGCATGCACGTAAGGATTTTCAGCCGAAGGTACTCTTCGTCTCTTAGTCCGTATGCCCTTCTCTGGATAACCCGTATCT
>WGFD01000312.1 GCA_015492395.1 Deltaproteobacteria bacterium
GCACGACCCTGCGCCATCTCTTTTTGTCTTTGAATATGCGCAACGCCTCCTTAACCTTATATAATAATGCATTGGCGGAATACTTGTGGAACTTGAAGCCGTTGCCGTCCCCTGTAGTTGGGTCGAAATCCTCGATTGTATCGTTCAGACCGCCTGTCGCCCTGACTATTGGAACCGTGCCGTACTTGAGGCTATAGATCTGGTTCAGGCCGCAAGGTTCGTATTTGGATGGCATTAGCAGCATGTCCGCTCCCGCTTCGATCTTGTGGGCCAATCTATTGTCATAGGCTATCTTGACACTGAAACGTTTTGGGTGGCGTTTCGAGAGCGCCTTGAAGAGTTCCTGGTACTTCTTGTCTCCCGTGCCAAGAGCGACGACACCTACTTCCATCTTCATCAGCCCCTCTATAGCCTCGGAAAGGATATCGAAGCCCTTCTGCTCGACAAATCTTGAAACAATGCCTATTAGAGGTACTTTTAGGGGCATATCCAGTCCAAACTCCATGAGGAGGGCCTTCTTGCAAAGTCCTTTCCCCCGCATATTGGCCGGAGAATACCTGGAGTCTATATATCTGTCCTCGGCAGGATTCCACTCCTCGTAGTCGACGCCGTTCAGCACGCCGAACAGCTTGCCTTTGTTGGCTTTTAATATATCTTCCATCCCGCATCCGAATTCCGGTGTCTGTATCTCCTTGCTGTATCTCTTGCTTACCGTTGTGACTATGTCCGAGAAGACGATCCCTGACTTAAGGAGGTTGACATTGCCCCAGTACTCCAATCCGTCCATTGTGAACAGCGCCGGGGGCAGCCCGGTGGTGTCAAAAACCGATGAAGGAAAGACCCCCTGGTAGGCGATATTATGGATGGTGAAGAGGGATGCGGTCTTCTTCAAGACCGGTGTGTCCCTGTAGATACTCTTCAGATATGCAGGGATAAGTCCTGTCTGCCAGTCGTTGCAATGCACTATATCGAAGTGAAGGCCGGACTCCGCCAATACCTCCACTACCCCCCTGGAAAAGATAGTGTACCTCTCCAGATTGTCGAAGTAGTCTTCCTCTGGACTGCCATAGAGATATCTTCTGTCAAAGCACTCGTCTCTCCTGAGGAAGTATACCGGGATATCGGATATCGAGGACTTGAAGACCGGAACCTTTAGGATATATGGCCCGATAGGGACGTTGACGCCCAGGCCGGCCGGTTCAATATTGAAATCGCCTTCTAGAACCTGCCTGTACATCGGCATAATCAGGGAGACATTACACCCGAGCGCTTTCAGCGCCTTGGGAAGGGACCCGGCCACATCCGCCAGGCCGCCGGTCTTGGCAAAGGGGACGGCTTCAGGTGAGGCAATCAAGACGTTGAGATCCATAGCCCGGAGATTAACAGAGTTGCCGGCGTGTTGCAAGTTAATTGTCGTTGTCGAATTCTTTAGTGGTAACGGTGGATTAGCACTCCGGAAAAGAGTTTGCTAATTTTTCTTGACAAACACCAACGCAGTACATATATTATCTTCAAACTTAATAAAACTAATAAAAACAAGGAGGTGTGAGGTCATTATGAAAATACGACCACTACATGACAGGATTCTGGTGAAGAAGCTGGATGAAGAGGCTATGACGAAAGGGGGGATCATTATTCCCGAGTCCGCCAAGGAAAAGCCCATAGAGGGCGAGGTCATAGCCGTCGGGAACGGGCGGTTGGATGAGAAGGGGAACAGGGTTGCCCTTGATGTAAAGCCCGGAGACAAGATCATCTACAGCAAGTATGCCGGAACAGAGGTGAAGATCGAAGGTGAGGAGCACCTCATACTTAGGGAGGAGGATGTGCTGGGTATCGTCGAGAAGTAAGGGCGATATATCCGGTGTGGACGGTAAGTCCTTGTAGTAAAATAATTATTGAAAAAGGAGGATGCAGTTATGTCAGCAAAGGAGATAGCCTTTAGCGAGAACGCGAGGGCGAGCATATTAAGGGGAGTCAATGCCTTGGCCGATACGGTCAAGGTAACACTTGGGCCCAAGGGGAGAAACGTGGTCATAGAGAAGAGCTTTGGATCCCCGACCATCACCAAGGATGGTGTGACCGTTGCAAAGGAGATAGAGCTAGAGAACAAGAACGAGAACATGGGCGCGCAGATGGTGAAGGAGGTTGCAAGCAAGACCTCCGATGTCGCGGGTGACGGCACAACCACCGCCACCATCCTTGCCCAGGCCATCTTCAGGGAGGGCACAAAGCTCGTTGCCGCCGGCCACAACCCAATGGACCTCAAAAGAGGCATAGACAACGCTGTTGAAGCGGTGGTAGATGAGCTCAGGAGTCTCTCCAAGCCTGTAAAGGACAGGAAGGAGATAGCGCAGGTTGGCACCATATCGGCGAATGGTGACGAGACGATAGGCAACATCATCTCCGAGGCGATGGAGAAGGTCGGCAAGGAAGGGGTTATCACCGTGGAAGAGGCCAAGGCTATGGAGACCAGCCTAGAGGTTGTGGAAGGTATGCAGTTCGACAGGGGATATCTCTCTCCATACTTTGTGACCGATGCCGAGAGGATGGAGTGTGCCCTGGAGGATGTATATATCCTCATCCATGAGAAGAAGATAAGCAACATGAGAGACCTCCTTCCCCTGCTCGAAAAGATCGCCAAGATGGGTAAGCCCCTCATCGTGATCGCCGAGGATGTAGAGGGTGAGGCGCTTGCGACGCTCGTTGTAAACAAACTGCGTGGCACGCTCCAGGCCGCCGCCGTGAAGGCACCTGGTTTCGGGGACAGAAGGAAGGCCATGCTCGAGGATATAGCGACGTTGACGGGCGGCAAGTTATTGGCCGAGGAGTTGGGCATAAAGCTGGAGAACGTAGACGTAAACGATCTTGGCCAGGCAAAGAGGGTAGTGATCGACAAGGAGAATACGACCATAGTCGATGGCGCGGGAAAGAAGGAAGATATAGAGGGCCGGGTAAAGCAGATCAGGGCCCAGATAGAGGAGACCACTTCCGACTACGACAGGGAGAAGCTGCAGGAGAGATTGGCCAAATTAGTAGGCGGCGTGGCGGTGATAAATGTCGGCGCCGCTACCGAGACTGAGATGAAGGAAAAGAAGGCGAGAGTGGAGGATGCGCTCCATGCCACGAGGGCGGCCGTTGAAGAAGGCGTGGTTCCAGGCGGTGGTGTGGCATATATAAGAAGCCTTTCCGCAGTGGAGACCATGAGCCTGGACGGCGATAGGCAGTTTGGTGTCAATATAGTCAAGAGGGCCCTTGAGGAGCCTGTCCGCCAGATAGCCGCCAATGCCGGCGCCGAAAGCTCCGTTATAGTGGATAAGGTCAAGAACGGTAAGGACGCGTTTGGTTACAATGCCGCAAAGGAGGCCTTTGAGGACCTCATAGATGCCGGGGTGATAGATCCTACCAAGGTTTCGAGGATAGCCGTTCAGAACGCCGCTTCCATAGCGGGGCTTATGCTTACCACCGAGGCTATGATAGCCGAGAAGCCGGCAAAGGAGAAAGGTGCAACGCCGGGAATGCCCGGCGGCATGGAAGGCATGGGAGGCATGGGAGGTATGGGAATGATGTAAGTCATTCCATCCGACGCTGAAAGGGGACGGATAGAGCCGTCCCCTTTTTTTCTTTTTTAAAAGGGTGGATCTATGGACGACGGCCATATTTCAAAGGTGTTCGAGGTGCTGCATGAAGAGGTGAAGAGGTTCAAGGTCCCTGCGGTTACGGAGATCTCCAGGGTCTCGAGGGACCCGTTCAAAGTGCTGGTATCATGCGTACTGAGTCTCCGTACCAAGGACGATGTTACGGGGGAGGCATCCCGGAGGCTCTTCAAGCTTGCGGGCAGTCCACGTGAGATAGCGGCACTTCCGGTGAGAATGATAGAAAAGGCTATATATCCGGTGGGCTTCTACAGGAATAAGGCAGCCTCCATTAAGGATATATGTAAAACCCTGGTGGAAGGGTATGGCTCGAAGGTTCCCGATTCTATAGAAGAACTTTTACGGCTGAAAGGTGTTGGAAGGAAGACCGCCAATCTTGTTGTTACGATCGGCTACGGAAAGCCTGGGATATGCGTGGATACCCATGTGCACAGGATAACGAATCGCTGGGGATATGTGAGCACCCCATATCCGCTCCGGACGGAGACTGCCTTAAGGGAGAAACTGCCCAAGAGGTACTGGATAGTCATAAACGATCTGCTTGTGACCTTCGGGCAGAATATCTGTAAGCCCGTTTCACCCCTGTGCAGCCGTTGCCGGATCGCTGCTTACTGCGGCAGGGTAGGGGTTCTAAGGAGTAGATAGTGGCTTGTTTTGGGATACTATAAATGTTATTAGAATCCTGCGCTACTTTACCGGTACTTGCGGGCTTGGACATGCCGGCGGGACGTGTACAAAAAACCGTTATTATATGTAAAGACTCCTTGCAATTCGTTGGATGGAGCTTCGGTGGCAAGACGGGTGCCGGAATCCCGTGAGTCTTACATTGTAAACTACTTTGTACTTTTAAGGAGGAGATAGCC
>WGFD01000313.1 GCA_015492395.1 Deltaproteobacteria bacterium
CTTCAAATCTCATCTTCCTGACCTCCTGTAGCAGTTCTGTTCGTCTCATGGCTTCTCCTTTCAGGAGATAACCATACACCGGACAATTCACGTGCTGCAACTCCGGACAGTTTACGTGTTACTAACACTAACGGAGTTTTTCCTTGACACCTTTTGCCTATTTGGTTACGATTTATAGCACAAAGTTGACGATGAAGAAGATAAAGAAGATAATATTTGTCGAGCCGAAACCGCCTGACTACCATGTCTTTACAAGGATGCCTATGCCAAGGCTCGGGACGATCCTGCTCGGTACAATGCTCAAAGAGGCTGGATATGAAGTAAGGAGCTACGTAGAGGAGTTTGCGGAACTGGATGTGGAGGACCTCCTTTCTGCAGACGCAGTCGGGATATCCACGATTACGTCTACGGCGCCAAGGGCCTTTGAGATAGCCAGGCAGGTCAAAAAACGGGGGATCCCGGTCTTCATGGGAGGTCCGCATGTGACCTATCTGCCTGATGAGGCCCTCGAGCACTGTGACTATGTCATACGGGGGGAGTGTGATGACTTTATAGTCGACTTTATTAAGACCATCGAAAAGGGAGAGGGATTTGAAAAGATTTCGGGCCTGTCCTATAAGGTAGGCGATAGGATTATACACAACAACATAGTCTCTCTCTTCCATGATATGGACAAGCTCCCGATACCGGACTATTCACTGGTCAAGGGACTGGAGGACGGTATCTGTAAGAAGATGACCATTGTACCGCTTATGACGGCTCGGGGATGTCCTTACGATTGCAACTTCTGCTCCGTCACCGGGATGTTTGGACATAAGTTTAGATTCCGTAGTAAAGAGAAGGTACTGGAAGAACTGCGCAGACTGAAGGCGGCCGGAGCGGAGTGGGTATTCTTTTATGATGACAACTTTACGGCCCACAAGAGGCGCGCCAAGGAACTGCTCTCGGGAATGATAGAAAACAACCTCACGCCAAAATGGACCGCCCAGGTAAGCGTAGATGTCGCGAAGGACCTGGAACTGGTTAAACTGATGAAGGAGGCGAACTGTTTCACGGTCTATATCGGTTTTGAATCGATAAACCCTGAGACGCTGAAGGTATATAACAAGAAGCAGTCTGTGGAAGATATTGAAAAGTGTATATCCATTCTACATGATCATGGGATCAATATACACGGGATGTTCGTTTTCGGCTCCGATGAGGATACAATAGACACCATCCACGAGACGTTGAGGTTCACCAAGAAGAACGATCTGGAGACGGTACAGTTCCTTATCCTGACGCCTCTTCCAGGCACCAGGCTTCATGACGAATTGGATAAGCATGGACGCATATACACCAAAGACTGGTCCCTGTATGATGCCCACCACGTTGTATTTAAGCCTAAGAACATGACCTACTATGAACTCCAGAACGAGACAGTGAAGGCAATGAAAGGTTTCTACTCTATTGGACAGATAATGAGAAGGGCAGTGAGGTTACAGGTCCTCACTACGAGCCTCAAGACCTATGGCAGGGGCCTTACTAGGACGTGGGTAAAGAGGAACCATGATTTTCTTGACTATACAAAGGCCATCACCCAGGCCGGTAGTATAATCGACCTCGCTGCAAAGAAGACCGCCGAGGATATACAGGAGAAGTTCAGGCGACTGGAGTGGTCCGGTAAACTCACCCATTCAGAGAGCCATTGATCTGCTCACAACCGAAGCTCTATAATCTCTAGACGACAGTGGACGTGATCAAACCTTACTATAGGAGGATCGTCGATCTATGACCAGATTCATGAGACTAGCCCTCTTTCTTCTTATCGCTGGGCTTGTCTCCACAGCGTACGCCTTCAATCCATCTTTGCAAGAGTACCGTGATCTTGCCGCCTCTTTATGTAGAGAGGATATGTACCATTCATTCGATACCGGCAGGTACCTCTGTATGGAGAATAAGGAGATGCTCCTGCTGAATGAGTTAGACAAGGGGCCGGGAAAAGATAAGGAACTCTCATTTGCCGAACCACCTGTTGACTTTGAAGGAGATAGGGCGACTGCTGTGCCTGCCGGCGTGGTGTCCGGCGATGTGCCCGCCGTCTATGGCGAGATTAGCTATGACATGCCGGTTGTTATGAACGACAGGGTGGAGTTTTTCATAAGACATTTTCAAACCAACGGCAGGAGCGCCTTTAAAAAGTGGCTGGCTAGGAGTACAAAGTATCTTTC
>WGFD01000314.1 GCA_015492395.1 Deltaproteobacteria bacterium
CCATCAGGGTCTTCATCATCAATGTTTCTCCTCACATCTCGTGCGAGGAGAGCATGAAACCTCAGGTATTCGATCTCTTTATAGATATCGTAGCGGTTATACATCTCGTGGTATTTGAGAAGCCTGTATAGAAAAGACGCGCTGACTTTAAGCTTGTCATTACGGAACGCCTCATTAAGTAATTCCATGAACTCCACCAGCATGGGCAGTACCTTCCACCTTACCGTAGTGTTGAAGAAGGTGATCCCGTCTTTTTTTCCGGAAAAACAGTCCTTTGAGCGGTCAAGGTTTTTGTCAGCTCCCTCAACGGCCAAACCAATGGGGCTTCCCGGCCTCATGAGATTTATTCCCATGGATATCGTTATGTTGGGATTGCCTCCAACGTAGTTCCTGAATGCCCGCTCAAGCTCCATACCCAACCTAAGCGCCTTTTCCCACGGCGCTATAAGCAAAAGGTCATCTCCACCAGCATAAACCGTGTATGTCATACGGTATCTGTTCCTAATTTCATCGATCAACCACCCACTGAAAAAGTAATTTATCATCCTCGACAAGCTCGCATATCTCGATATAGTAAGCATTTCACCCAAACCGTGGTTAAAAACAGCACCAAGGTCATCAACATCGGCCTTTATTACCGCAAGGTGATCTGCCCCTCTACCTTTGTTTTCCTTCCTTGTATACGCCGATATGCACTGCAAGGTGAGGTGATCTTGCACCAGTTCCTTCCTGGGAGGCACAACTTCACCCGTTGTCTCTTCTTCTCCTCCTTCAAGGCTGCAAGGATTCCCGCAGTAGCTACACAGGGTTTCTTTTGACCGTGGACGTTCTTCTTCGAGGTCTACATCTCCACGACGGACATCGGGGATGTAGTTGGCAACATACCTCTTCATATAGCCGGGATTCGGCAAGCTATCCACCCCATCGGATATCTTTTCCATAAGCACATGATCATGTTCAGCATTGCGATTAAATGTAACGGTATAGCCCATCGCACATACGCCGTGCCCGGCGCCTTCCACGTCATAGTAGTAAAGGAACCTCTTCGACACAAGATTACGTCCGAGATACTCTGAATCGACACATGTAAAACAACGGGCTTTACCTTCGGCTCTCGGATACAATTTGCAAAACTCACACGCCTCCTCGTCTTTCTGAAGCGTATCGAATGCATTGCGCATAGCTTCCTCTAAAGTTCCTTTAGCGAGTATTCCATTGAAACGCCGTTTCTTTACAACCTCCACCACACGGGATAGTTCCCTGTACTTTTTGACGAACCCTCCGGCCCCAAAATCATCTCTTGACAAGGTTACGCCATGGGCTATGTTCAACGCCAGTTTTCCAAGAAACCTTTTGTAGAACCACTCTTCAATTTCTGCCTTAAGATCGGTGAGCGCCTTCTTGACCTCGTCGGTGTTGGGAACAAGTAGGGTGAACCTTCCTCCTGCATTCATGATACGGCAGCTCAACGGCAGATCCAACTGTCTAAGTATCTTCAGAGCGGCAACCTCAACAAGAAGCGACAGGTAGAAAGACCTGCCTCTAAGCACCTTGCCGATCCTCTTTGGATTGGTTGAGCCTATCTCAAATATGAAGTCTTGTATGCCCGAGAGGTCGCCGCATACAAGCATGAATTTTTTGTCTCTATCATCGGTGATCTTCTTCTCGTCCAAGTCGTTACTGTGATATTGATAGAGGCATGCCGCTATTGCAGATGTTGTAGATAGATGATCGTACAACGATATATCGTTGTACCTGTCTCTTGTGTCACTTGGAACGCACCAAAAAAATTCTTCAAACAGCGAGAGATATCCATTAAAGAGACCATCGAAGTTCCTTGGTTTGAAGTTCTCAATAGCTTCGCCAAATGCACTATGCAGCCTACCGTAATGGTGACTCAACTGCGTGAGCTCTTCTTCGGGTACTGGAAAGACGGCTGCTGGAGTCAATTCACTGAGGTTATAATAAAGAGGCTCTACCTCGTTGCCCTTTCCTATATCGATTTTAGTAAATATGGATTGTAGCCGCGCCTTCCTGAAGTCGAGCTCAGACGGTTCAGTGTCAACTCTCTCTCCGGATGAGTAGCTGTCAGCCCGACTTATCAGATAGGCAAGTGCCCTTATATGCCTATCCTTTATACCTTGTACAAGCAGATCTTCAGGCATCCCATAATATTCGTGATGGCGCATAACAAGAGTTCTCAAGAGATCTATATCAATCCAATCACCAGCCATTTCCTTAAAGCGCTCTTGCGAGACATAGTCGGCTGAAAAAAGCCGGTGTTTTCTCCTTACACTATCCGCTCTATTCATAAACTTTCCTATGTCGTGCAGCAACGCAGCAAGCACAACCGTCCTGTATTCTCTCTTTTCATGATCGTTCATTTCTCTTGCTCCGCGCAGTTTGCAACCTTCATTAAGGTTGCACTACCTTTACCTTCCCCTTCTCC
>WGFD01000315.1 GCA_015492395.1 Deltaproteobacteria bacterium
CTCCAACAACTCCACAGCCCTTGACAGATTCTCAGACCTGTCCTCAGACGATGCCATCTGTATTCCGGCTATCTTCACTTTAGTCATTTAAGCATTCCCCCTCTCCTGAAGATGCGCAGCGTGTGTATCCCTCGCGGTTTGTTCCGTGCCGGTGGTCGTACATCCTTATATATTCCCAACACTTGAAAATATCCTGCCTCTTCACCTCAGTGAGATTCGGTTTCAAGATCAGCCCCCGGCTCCCGAACAAGGCAAAAAGTATACAATAAATTGTATGAATAATAAAGTTGAAGCTCCCTGCAGCAAGTTGCGGGGAATGCCTGCCTGCCATCCTGTCAATCCCGGCAAACAGGCGCTCACGATGCATGCTCAAGGACATATATTGAGCGGGGCATGCCGGCGACAGCCCCCTTATTGCGGACGAACTACTAGTCGGTAGTGGAAGAAACGAAGGCTGAAATATTCCCTGCCGGATTGCGGATGGGAATGCCTGCCTGCGCCATGGCAGACATACACTAGCGATGCATGTTCAATCCCGGCACAATAGTAAAAACCAAGCTTCGATCCTGGAATCACAGGGCACGGAAGGTAGATTACAGCAGGTATCCAGTCACCAAGACTGACGGGGAGATAGGCTCGGGAACCAGCGTATTACGCCATCCATAGGCAGGTCATACAGCCGTCTTCTCGTCGTCCTCCGTCAATACGCTCAATCTATCCTCTCCCAAAACCGGATCGGAACAGTGAGCCTGTCGCGCCTGCACCTCTTCATAGAGGCAGACCCTGTTCCTCCCCTCTTTCTTCGCCATATAGAGCGCCGTGTCGGCCCTCGATATCAAGAGGCGCTTGTCGTTTGCATCATCGGGGAATACCGCCATGCCCAAGCTGGCCGTTACATGTATATTATTTCCATCCTCCAGGTCGAAGACCTCCTCTTCAATAGCGGCCCTGATCCTCTCAGCGATCTCCTTTGCCTCCCTGTTATCCGTACTCACCAGCATGACCGCAAACTCCTCACCACCATATCTGGCCGCAAGGTCAACACTCCTCACCGCGGAGGCAAGGAGCCGTGATATGCCCTTCAGCACCCTGTCACCGGCCGGATGACCGTACCTGTCATTTACCCTCTTGAAGAAGTCGACATCCAGCAAGAGAAGGGTTACCTTCCCCCCATAACGGTCAGCCCTCTCCATCTCCTTGGCAAGCCTCTCCTGGAAGTACCTGTAGTTGAACAGGCCGGTCAGACCATCCTTGACGGCAAGGGCCTCCATGCGACCGTACATCCCGGCATTGGAAACAGCAACCGCCACATGGACCGCCAACACCTCCAGCATCTTCACCTCGTAAGGAGTGAAGTCCATCGCCTCTTTCCTGGCCGCCACAAACACGCCGATCACCTCGTTCCTGACCATCAGGGGTATGCACAGGAAAGAACCCATCTTCTCCAGAGGCACGGGCAACTTCGGCAGCACCTTTCTATCCCTCCTCTTTCCGGGAAACTGAAAGTTCATAGCCTTTTCCACGACCCACCTGACCATGCCGTCTTCCTGCCCGTCAACACATTCCAGCAAGGACTCACCGCCGGCCCCCTCCGCGGCGACGAACCGGATAGACTGATCCTCCTTGAGCGCAACCGCCGCCAGATCATTGTTTACGATCTCCTTGCTGAAGCCGATCGCCATATCCAAAATCTCTTCCATCCTCAAGGTACTGTTAAGCCTCTTGGCAAGGCTGTAGAAAGCCGAGAACTCACCGGCCTCGATCTTCATCTGGCTCAGGAGGGCCGAGTTTTTCAGGTATTCAGCGGCCACATTCGCCGCAAGCATCAAAAGCCTCTCGTCCTGCCTTGTGAAGGTATCCTCCCTCTTGTCGACACAGAGTATGCCCTTTACAACCTCCTGATCGTCCCCATAGACGGGTACCCCAAGGAATGCCTTGACCCCTTCGTCAAACTTGTAGTAGCCGAGGCCCCTGAAGTCCCCTATCCTGCTCATCAGCAACAGCCGTCTATGCTCAAAGACCCAGCTCAGAAAGTTCCTGCCCTTTCCATTGGGCACCACCGGTATTAATCCACTGCTCGGACTCATGGCCGTACATAGCTTGAACCTATCGCCTTCGACAACGAAGAGGCAGCAACTGTAAGGCCCCATTACCGCCTTTACCGTCTCCAGTGTCCTGGAGATGGAATTGTTCAATTCATATGCGGAGTCCATGAAGATCTCATCCGTCCTGGATATAGCCAGTGGATTGTCGATGTCCGATGCGCCCACCTCACCCGCAATGTTCGTAGCCAACAACTGAACCACTCCAAGACGCCCTTCCGCCATCTCCCTTGCCCGCCGCTCCGCAAGAATAAATCTGCCGACGATAATGACCGCCATATACATAACGGTACCTTTAAATAAGATATCATGGCCGGGAGGGAACACGCCGAACATATAGAAGTGAAGAAGATCTATCGGGATCACCATTGTTGCGTACGCGATGGCGTAGTGTAGTGGATAGAATGAAGACAAAAGCACCAGAAGAAGTATGTTAAAGGGAAAGGGATCTATTCCATCCCCGGCCACGGCAAAAAAAGCCACCTTGCCGGCGATGACGGTCACCACGCCATACCCCGCTTTGGCAGGAAATCTTTCTACCGTTTTCTTGACGAGCCTCATTACGTAGGAATATCGGGTGGCACCTGAAAAACTGTAGCCGGAGGTCCTGGAAACCACGGACCAGAAGATGCCTGTCTTCAAAAGGGCCATGGAAGAAAAGATAAGGCCGGTGGAACTCAGGAGCGGGAGTCCTCTACTTCTTAAACTTGTAAATAACTTCATTCTCACCTATCATTCCCAATTCCTCTCTCGCCACCTTGGCGATATATCTCTCGTCCGTCTTAAGACGGGCTATCTCATCCGTCAGGGCCTTGTTCTTCTCTCGCAGCTCATTATTATAAGCCATGATACTATCCCTCTCCCTCTTAAGGCGATAGTAAGTCAAGAAGCCCTTGTCTCCCAAGATGGCCAGGACAAATACCACGACGATGAAGGCAATGAAGCCATACACCGGCCACCTCTTGCTCTTGTCAATACCCGGCATGGGCCAAAAAATATCAAAAATGTAACACGATGTCAAGGATAAATACGCCCAATGTCACGCCAATTTAAAAATCTCCTATGCGGTTAATTAAGTATACGCCTCCTCTGGTGGGGGAGCTATATGGATCGACCACGCCTGACGGGAGCGCGGCTGAACACTTCCGAGGATTGTCACCGGCACTGCGACTTTCAAAAGTCATAAATATAAAAAGTCAGAATTGAGGTGCAAAAGGTAAATTTTTTGCTATAATCAAACGATGCATTAATTATAGATCTTAACAGCCGGCGACTTCAGGAAGGAATAACCAAGGCACACTGCAGGCCGGAGTCAGCCATGGCAAGGGCGAAGCCAACCAAGACACGCCACTTAAATACACTATGAAA
>WGFD01000316.1 GCA_015492395.1 Deltaproteobacteria bacterium
CTATAGACAAGAACGTGGAACTTGAGTCCCTTGCCAGGGGCACCCCGGGTTTCTCCGGCGCCGATCTGGAGAATCTGGTTAACGAGGCGGCGCTATTGGCCGCGAGGATGGGCAAGGAAGCTATCGATATGCACGACTTCGACGAGGCCAAGGATAAGCTCCTCATGGGCAGGGAGCGTAAGAGTATGATAATAAGCGAGGAAGAGAAGAAGAATACCGCTTACCATGAGGCTGGGCACGCCATAGTTGCCAGGTTGACCCCGGGAACGGATCCGATCCACAAGGTTTCCATAATACCCAGGGGTATGGCCCTCGGTCTGACGCAGCAGCTTCCTATCGATGACAGACATACCCATAGTAAAGAGTACCTGTTGGCCAATATCTCGGTACTGATGGGGGGGAGGGTTGCCGAGGAGTTGGTGCTTAACCATATGACTACCGGTGCCGGCAACGACATAGAGCGCGCCACCGAACTGGCCAGGAAGATGGTCTGTGAGTGGGGTATGAGTGAGAAGATAGGGCCGCTGTCATTTGGGAAGAAGGATGAACATGTCTTTCTTGGAAAAGAGATGGCGCATGGCAGGGACTTCAGTGAAGAGACCGCAAGAGCGATCGATTCCGAGATAAAGAGGATCGTCGTGGAGAACTATAACAAGGCCAAGAAGATACTGGAGGACGGAATGGATATCCTCCACAAGGTTGCCGAGGCCCTTCTCGAAAGAGAAGTGCTTGACAGGAATGAGCTGGATAACATCATCTTTGGTGATACGACACCGCCTGAGATGACCCGCAACCTGAACACTGGAACACCTCCGGCGGCATCCGCCGTTTAAGTTTAAAGGATTGAACTCGTAAAAAGTCCGAATTCAGATGGCATGGTGAAAAAGGGCTGGATGTGCGGCGTGCGGATTCTGAGGAATGGAGCTTGCCCGTGTGTACGTTGCAATAACCGGTCCGCAACCGACACGCAGGCAGACTGAAAATGGAGTACACATGGAAGTGCAACATAGTTGACGGACCGTTCGAGGATCCGCCATAATAAGGTTCCAGAGTTGATAAAGATTGTTTGTATAAGATAGTCCCCCTTCCACAAACCGGTACACGATAGCCTTTAGGCGGAGATCTGTTGAGCCTCTCTATTAGACCCCTTGATATAAGAAGACTGCAAGAATCCTTTAGGGAGATGGAACAGATCGGTGTTGACCCTGTTGGTATGAGGATCATGGCTCCAAAGCTCATCCATCTCAATTTAAAGGTTAGTGGACTGACAAATGTACAGGCCAATATTATCAAGCAGGAGATGCTGGCGGCAGGTGGAGAGGCCGCGATCTCCAGAGGTGTGATTTCCTGCAAGGATAAGATTACCGATGCAGTCCTGTCCGGGACGTGCCTGCAGTTCGAGAGAGTTGCAGACAAGCTCAAACTGCAACCATTCGGCATGGCGGATATAGGCAAGTCCATTGGAAAGGCCATCTCAAATATAATGGAGGACGAAATCCCATTGGTTGCCAGGAGCAGGAAGTGGATGCTTGGCGGACGTACAATGGTGATGGGGATACTCAATGTCTCGCCGGACTCCTTTTCCGATGGGGGACTTTATATGGACAGGGAGAGGGCGGTCGAGAGAGGGTTGTGGATGGTCGAGAGGGGGGCGGATATCATCGATGTCGGCGGAGAATCGACAAGGCCTGGCGCACTCCCTGTGCCGCTGGAAGAAGAGTTGAGGAGGGTGATGCCTGTGGTGGATGCCCTTGTCAAGAGAGGAGTCGTGGTGTCGGTGGATACTACCAAGGCCGGAGTCGCGCGTCCCGCGTTGGATGCTGGCGTGGAGATGATCAACGATGTCAGCGCACTGAGGTTTGATCCTGACATGGCGGACGTATGTGCGGAATATGGACCGGCGGTGGTGTTGATGCACATGAGGGGTTCACCCCTTACCATGCAGAGGGACGTGGCCTATAGAGATCTGATGGCGGATGTATTCGACTTCCTTGAGGAGAGGCTGGAGTTTGCAGCGAAGAGGGGTATCTCTCCGGAGAAGACGGCAATAGATCCTGGCATAGGTTTCGGGAAGTCTGTTGATGGCAATAACAGGCTTATACGCAACCTCGCGGGGTTCAGCTCACTCGGGAGGCCTATAGTCATAGGCACATCCAGGAAATCGTTTATCAGGGAAATCCTCGGGGTTGACATAGAGGAGACCATGATGGGTACGGCGGCAACCGTTGCCGCGTCTATCCTGGCAGGGGCCCATATAGTGAGGGTCCATGATGCTCCCGAAATGAAGATGGTCTCTGGTATGGTGGATGCCCTGAGGGGGTGTTGAGAATACGCTCCAGGGCCATTCCACCGGCCGGCCAATCAAGGTGAAGTACCGGGAATATGTACTATCTCGTCAACAATCTGAAGTGGTTGGTTGATATAGCGGACATCGTTATCGTCGCCGCCGTGATATACTGGCTCATGCTGCTGGTCAGGAATACGCGGGCGGAGAGGATGCTCTGGGGATTGGGGGTCATCGTCCTGGTCTACTTTATATCCGGCAGGCTTGAGCTGCTGACTCTCCATTGGATCCTGAGTAACTTCCTGGGTTCTATTGTAGTGATCATTATAGTCATCTTCCAGCACGACATACGGCGGGTATTGATACAGGTAGGCAAGTCGTTCGGCACAAAGGAGTGGCAGGGCAGGGTGGGGTTGATCGAGGACCTGGTGAAGGCCGTATTCAGTATGTCTTCCAAGGGGATTGGGGCGCTGATCGTTTTGGAGCGGGAGGTTGGCCTTAAGGACTACATAGAACTTGGTGTGGAGGTGGATGCCAAGGTTACCAAGGAGATCCTCTATTCGATATTCAACACCGCGTCTCCTATTCACGATGGAGCTGTCATAATCCAGGGCGGGAGGATCAGTCGTGCGAGCTGTCTTTTGCCGCTTACACAGCAGGATGTAAGCGCTCAGCTCGGAACCAGGCACAGGGCGGCGCTGGGACTCTCGGAGGAGACGGATGCCATAGTGATCGTCGTTTCCGAGGAGACCGGCGAAGTTTCGCTTGTCGTGGATGGTAAGATAGAGAGAAACATGGATCATGATGCCCTGCTGAACAGGCTTAAGCTTCTATTCGTAAAGACCGCCGGTATCAAAAAGACCTTCTACAGGTGGCACAGATAATGAAGGGGTTGTTTACCAGGAATATATGCCTGAAACTCATATCGCTTGCCTTTGCCGTAGCCCTGTGGTTCTTTGTGGTAGGTGAGAAGGGAACCGAAGTGGGTTTCCTTATACCTTTGGAGTTCAAGAATATACCGGATGATCTGCTAATAGTAGAATCACCACCTAGGGAGATCGAGGTAAGGGTTACCGGTCCCAAAGGGCTCCTGTCCAACCTTTCTCAGAGGCAGATCAGCGCGTCCATAGACATGAAGATGAGCCATCCCGGTATAAATAAGTACACCGTCTCCCCTGACAACATAAAGACACCGCGTGGTATCGTGGTTACAAGGGTGAATCCTACGGTGGTGAGGGCCCGCTTCGAGGGGCTCATAACCAGGGAGATGGCTATAAAGCCGGTGACCTTCGGAAAGCCTGCGAATGGGTATGAGGTGGCAGGGATAGAGGTAATACCGCCATCCGTCCGGGTAGTGGGAACGGTGGAACGGCTGAAGAAGCTCAGGGTGATGAGGACGACGATCGTCAATATCGAGGGTATAAAAGAAGACCGCGACGTAACCGTTTCATTCGAAGTCCCGGAGAGGGGGATAAAGAGGTTTACTCCGGACAAGGTGGAGTTGAAGATAAGAGTAAGGGCAAAAGAGGAGAAGCGGAAAAAATGAAGAGACTCTTTGGTACCGACGGGATAAGGGGGGTGGCCAACATATATCCCATAACGGTTGAGTTGGCGACGCAGCTTGGCAGGGCTATAGCCTATGTCTTCAAGAGGGAGGATAGGCGCCACAGGATTGTAATAGGGAAGGATACAAGGCTCTCCGGCTACATGCTGGAGAGTGCCATGATGGCCGGTATATGTTCGATGGGTGTGGATGTAATGCTGGTTGGCCCGTTACCGACCCCCGGGATAGCCTTCATCACGACGAGCATGAGGGCTGATGCCGGTGTGGTCATATCCGCTTCACACAACCCTTACCAGGACAATGGAATAAAGTTATTTTCGAGGGACGGTTTCAAACTTCCGGACGATATTGAGTTGGAGATAGAGAGATTCATCTTCGACGATGACGATCCCGACCACGTGCCTACCGCCAGTGATATCGGCAAGGCCAGCAGGATAGACGATGCCGCCGGCCGCTACATCGTATTCGCGAAGAATACCTTTCCGAGGGAGTTGACACTTGATGGACTGAAGATAGTTGTAGACTGTGGAAACGGTGCTACCTACCGTGTCGCCCCCGAGGTGTTGAGTGAGCTTGGCGCCGATGTGGAGGTGTTGGGCGTAAAGCCGGACGGGATGAACATAAACGACGGCTGTGGTTCGCTCTATCCCGGGGGGGTGGCCGATACGGTCAAGGAGTGCGGCGCCGACATAGGGATCGCCCTCGATGGTGACGGAGACAGATGCATACTGGTTGATGAAAAGGGGAAGATACTGGATGGGGACTATCTTATGGCTATCTGCGCGGTCAAGATGCTCAGGGAGGGCGGGCTCCAGGATAAGACCCTTGTGGCGACCATAATGAGCAATACGGGTCTCGAAGAGGCTGTGAAGACGGCGGGCGGCAGGCTGTTGAGGACGTCCGTGGGTGATAGATATATAGTTGAAGAGATGTTGCGGGGGGGGTATAATCTCGGTGGTGAGCAGTCTGGGCATATCCTCTTCTTCGAGCACACCACTACTGGTGATGGCATTATCTCGGCCCTCCAGGTGCTGGCTATAATGAAGAAGGAGGATAAGCGCCTATCGGAGTTGGCCGGTATCATGCGGCCCTATCCGCAGGTGCTGAAAAATATAAGGATCAAAGAGAAGCGGGATATCGGCTCGATCCCCGGGGTCTCTTCACTCCTCAAGGAGGCGGAGGAGGCACTGGCGGGAAAGGGAAGGGTCTTCGTCAGATTTTCCGGCACGGAGCCGCTGGCCCGTGTTACCGTGGAAGGCCTTGACGAGAGGGAGATAAACGATATAGCCGATAAGC
>WGFD01000317.1 GCA_015492395.1 Deltaproteobacteria bacterium
GCCATCCTCCATCATTTCCCTGATGACTTTCTCGCTCTTTTTTGATAATCTCTTCATTGGGTATAATCCTCCTTCTGTTGTTTTTTGGGCCGTCTAAACCCTGGAGGATTATACCCTTTTCCTAATTTACAGAAAAGATATTACAGCATCTTGGGTCACCAAAGATGGTGGCATATTCATGTGCCGCGTCAGACGAAGAAACAAGGAATCAGAGACCATATTCTATGCATAACATCGTTGAAAATCACTTCTATATCATATTGCTGATATTTCTGTCGGTCGTCTTCGCAGGGAATATACCTGTGGGGACATGGAGAAGCAGGCTTCCAAGATTCTCACGGCCATGGGCAAGGTGCATATACATACCCATACTTGTAAACATACTGCTCCGCCGGCTTATAGGACTAACATTAAATGTGGTGCCGCTCGTACTACTGGCTGTACTGATGGGCCAACTTATCGGAGGGAATTTAGAGACGTTCAAGGGCAAGCGCTAGACATTTTACTCTTTGAAGATCCCCGCAGCGAGCTGCGGGGAATGCCTGCCCGCCTGTCAATCTTGGCAAACAGGTCAATCCTGTAGAACAGGTGCGTCGCCTGTCTGCCGTGCCGGCACAGGCAGGCACGCAGACAGGCGCTCGCGATGTATGTTCAGTTTTTTATTAAAGTATAGAGAAAACAACTTGCCGGTATCCTTTCTTGGGGAATGGTGCGCCTAGTTACTTTTCCTCCCCCCACTTATATGGTCATATGCCGCTACGTAAGCCTGCCTTCCACCCTGCCCCAGTCTATGTTTTCGAAGAATGCCTCTATATAGTCCGCTCTCTTAAGACCATAGTCCAAGATGAAGGCGTGTTCGAATACATCTATTACCAGGAGGGGAGTGCACCCTATGGGGTGTGAAACATCATGTTCGTTGATCCAGAAGTTGACTATCTTTTCTCCAATGGCGTCTTCATAAGCGACCACCCATCCTATTCCCCTCATCGCTGCAGTGGCCCGGAAATCCCTCTCCCATGCCTCGTAACTGCCGAAGGACTCCGATATCTTCCTGGCCAGTCTTCCCTCCTTGTCTATCCGGCCGCCTCCGCCAAGATTTTCAAAGTAGTACTCATGGAGCCTCATTCCGTTAAATTCCCAACCGAGCCTCCTCTTTAATTCGGCATATTCCGGGGTGCCCTCCTTTCCGTCCCTCAACATCTCTTCCAGCTTATCCAGCACCTTGCTTGTGTTTGTTACATATCCCTGATATAGGGTGAAGTGGTTATTCAATAATGTTTCGCCAAAACCGGACATTCCTAGAAGATTCCCGTAGTCCTGCGGTGTGTATGCCATTGTAACCTCCTTTTGTGGTTTGATGGCGGCTGGAACTGATCCGCTCCCCATGTCTCTAACGAACCCTAGCACAGTGTTCGCATCCTGTCAACCTGGCAGGCCTTTCAAGTTTTGTTATTGTTAGCACCCGGGAGCTTGTGCCTGCCTCACGGTTTTTTTGCCGCAAGTGAGGCTATGGCTTTTCTGGTTCCACCTTCTGAGAAAATACCCTCCCTGTAAAAGGTTATATGAAGGTCATAAAAGAGCACGAGCAATTCATTACGTTCCAAAAGATAGTCCGGGTTTCTTGGGTGGCCTATCGTGCTCTGTTCCACCGTGTAGGTTTCGAAGAGAATGGCTCCACCCCCACTTAGCCCTTCTTTGATTGCTGGAACCAATGACCTCTGGAGATAGTAGAAGTTGATTATAAGGTCGTAGCTTTCCGGGGCTATTCGATATCCTTCAAGGTCGGCATGTACGAAGTTAATATCCGTGCCGGCTTCAGCGGCGTTCTTCCTGGCCTTCTCTATCGCCACAATCGAGCCGTCGACTCCGTCGACCTTATAACCATTCTTTGCAAGGAATATGGCGTTTCTTCCTTCACCACAGGCTATATCCAACGCCCTGCCCCGGGGTAAGTCCGGTAGCAGCTTGATAAGGAGGGTGCATGGTTCCCTGGCTTGGTTGTAGATGTCTTTCGAATATCTCTCATTCCAGTCTGACATCGCCCGCCTCGCGCCTTCTGTTGACATCGACGCATGCCCTCGGATAAACTAGCAGTATGAAAGCTCAAAGTCAACCATATCAACGCGGGGTGGGCAGGTGCTGATCGGCAAGATGCCCCCGATATATCCAATTATCGATGACTCCATGGTTCCATTCGGACGTTTGTGCGAGACCGCTGAAGCTATTATAGGAGGCGGAGCCGAGATCCTGCAGTTCAGATCCAAGAACCTGACTCCGGCTGATTTGCTGGCTGTTTCCATGGAGTTGAGGAGGATGACAGAAGACAGCAAAGTCCTGTTTATTGTAAACGATAGGGTCGATATAGCGCTTTTGTCTTCCGCGGATGGGGTGCATCTCGGACAGGAGGATCTGCCGGTGGCGGAGGCAAGGAGACTTCTTGGGGATGAGAGGATAATAGGTCTCTCTACGCACAGCGTCAAAGAGGCAATGGAGGCTGGGGGACTGCCCGTTGACTATATATCCTTCGGACCTGTTTACCGCACGGCCACAAAAACAGACGCGCGGTCTCCCAGGGGATTAAGGGAGTTGACAACGGTGAGGGGACAGGTGGGCCTGCCGGTCGTGGCCATTGGCGGCATAAGAGAGAACAACTGCCGCCTGGTCTTGGAAGCAGGCGCCGACAGCGTTGCCATGATATCCGATATTCTCTCCGAGGCCGGTATTAGGGAAAAGCTCGCGAGGCTTACAGGTAGATCATTATCATAGAGTATGCTGCTCTCACCGTGTATTATCAGGTTACTGTATGAGCATCATCACCGTGCATACACCTGTATTGTTCCTCGGTTCGTCATTGCGGCGTACGGCAAAGTATGTTTCACTTCTCACCTTAGTCACGCCTTGGTTTGCTTTGTTCTGACACTCTGTATACGAGTATGTTCATGATGTAGTGCATAATAAGCGCAAGAAGTAAAAGGGACATACCCCACCTCCCGGGCATGCCCCTCGCGATAAGCTTGAGTTCTCTAAAAAAAGCTCGCCGTGCCGTTTATTAGCGGAAAATCTGAAATCCTGAATAGGCTTCCATGCCGTGCTCTCCGATGTCCAAACCTTCCATCTCTTCATCCGCAGAGACCCGGAGACCGATAGTGGCCTTAATAGCGGCGAAGATAATAAAAGCTGCTACAACGGTAACCACGCCATAAGCAAAAACGCCGATTAATTGAGTCGTGAAGCTGTGGTCGGGATTGGAGCTGAATATCCCGACGGCCAGAGTTCCCCAGATGCCGCAAACCAGGTGCACCGAAAGCGCTCCGACCGGATCATCGATCTTGAGCCTGGTATCAATAAAGATAACGGCCAGGACAACCAGTCCGCCGGCAATCAAACCGACAACTGCCGCCGAGCCTACC
>WGFD01000318.1 GCA_015492395.1 Deltaproteobacteria bacterium
ATATATATATAGCCTTCCTCATCGATCTTGGCCAAGTCTCCAGTCCAGAGACCTTCCGCCCTCAGGACTGTCGCCGTCTTTTCAGGGTCTCCCCAGTATCCAGCCATGATATTCCCGCCTTGTGCCACTATTTCGCCTACTTCCCCACTTTCTACAGGCTTGCCTGCTGGATCCAGAACCTTGAGTGTCACACCAGGGATGGCCTTCCCTATAGAACCAGCCTTTCGCATAAGGTCCTTTGGTTCAAGGTAAGAGAGGCGCGCAGACGCCTCTGTCTGGCCATACATAATATAAATGTCCACATTTTTAAGGGCATCTTTAAGCTCCCTGGCTAACTTAGGAGACATTGCTCCTCCAGCTTGAGTAATGTACCTGAGGTTCGGAAACCTGCACCGGCGGATAATCGAGCGATTCAGTAGAATAGCAAATGTCGATGGTACGCCGGAAAAACCAGTCACTTTTTCTCTTATCATTTTCTCGAGAACGACATTCGGATAGAGGAAATTTTGATCTACTACCAATGACCCACCTACTGCGAAGTGCGTCAACAAAAGAGAATTACCATAAGAGTAGAAAAAGGGCAAGACCGCCATAACCCTGTCATTCTCTGTTAGAGAGAGATATTCCACTATGGAGCTTGTATTGGTCACGAGGTTGGAGTGGCGAAGCATTACACCATTGGGCCTCCCAGTGGTGCCTGAGGTATAGATAATCTGAGCAATTCCAGAGGGGGAAACATCAGGACAAGATAACGAACTGCCTTCCTTTTCCTTTAACACGTTATCCAAATTGAAACAATTAAATGGCATCCCCTCAATGGCCCCATGGTGCCATCCACTGATTGCAGCTATCTTGAGAGAAGGTATGTTTACAGAGAGTTTACGGAAGTATCTTATAAACCTCATATGTGTGAGCAAAGCAACGCAATCACAATCAGAGAGTTGATATTCAAGTGTTCGTGAAGAGGTTTGTGTGTTCATTGCTACAACAACCCCTCCAGCAATGAGAATTCCGAAGTAGGAGCTGACATATTTAATAGGATCATCCATAAGTATAGCCACTCTTTCCCCAGGCCTAAGACCATTCTCAATCAACCATGAGGCAATAGCATATGAACCTGAGTGCAATTCACCATAGGTGGCCCTTCCCTGCTTACATATCATGGCCTCTTTTTCAGGAAACCTTTTTGCAGAGCTATGAAGATAGTCGTGTATCAACATGTCAATAATTAATTTGCTACTGACTGGATTTTTCCTTGCTTCCTGTCTATGAAGGCTGTAAGATTGTTTATAGAATCTAGATTCTCAGGTATTAGCTCCTCGTCCTCCATGTTGATTTCGTAGGTTTCCTCTATGAAGGCCACTAATTCCAACATCCCTGTTGAATCTAGGATGCCTTTTTCCAAAAATGAATCATCATCGCCTAGACCTTCCTCTGACTCACCGAACAAGAAATTGTTAATGATGAATTGTCGTATTTGTTCTCTCATATAACCTCCTATGTTTTTTTATAGACAGGGCTAAGATTTCAGGCTGGTTTGAGATCTAACCTCGACTTAGTCTTTAAAATCCTCCACAAACTGCCTGTGGAGCAGTTGCGTAGAGAGTATGCCTACAAGGGCCATGTTGTCTTTGAATCCGATGACCACGCCTTTTTTACACTTCTTAACAAGCATTCCCACTGCGCGTGGTTTAAAGTAGCCGCATCTCTTTATATACTCCTCTGATAGTAGTTCCTCCACGTAATCAGGAGACTTGCCGTCATGAAAGAAGCTCTTACTGTCGGGGGCAAGATAAGGTTGTTTAGTACGCCTTGTGATCCCGCAAGGCAAATATGGCTTCATCGTTTCTTTTAATATGTGCTTCTCTCTCAGCCCCCTCATCTTATAGTGAACAGGCAGTCTACTGCAGAACTCGACCACACGGTGGTCCAGGAAGGGAAAGCGGCCTTCTATAGAGTGGGCCATTGAAACCCTGTCGCCCTGTGACGATAGGATATAGCCCGGGAGAAGCCCCCTGGTTTCGAGGTACTGAGCCCTGGCAAACGGCTGCCAGGATGAAAAGGGCTCGGGCATAGATGCGCCAATGGCATTCTCCGGAGCGGCACCATTGATTTCCTCACACAACTCACGTGAAAAGAAGACCTTACTTTTCGCGGTGGTCTGCCACCTCGGTTTGTGGGAAAAGAAGAGATCAGAGGGGTCCGACAACCCCTCATTAAAGAACGCCTCCCTGTAGGCAGCCGACTGTCCCTGGAAGGCCGGAAGGTATGGATACAACCTTTTTAGCAGAAGCGGTCTGAAGATGGAATCAGGAGACCTGGACCAGAAATGCCTTATCTTAGTCTCCTTGAAAATGTCATACCCGCCCAAGATCTCATCCGCCCCCTCACCGGTCAATACCACCTTGAAGTTGCTCTCCCTCACAAGTTTCGATAGCATAAACAGCGGTGTCGGAGCCGTCCTTATGATCGGTTTTTCAGTGTGCCAGATCACCTTAGGAAAATCCAGGCAGATATCTCCGTAGGTGCACCTTAGTTCGTGGTGCTCCGTACCCAGGACACTGGACATCTCCTTCTGGTAGGCGCTCTCGTCGTAATTGCCGTCTTCGAAAGAGACGGAGAAGGTCTGCAGGGGGGCGTCGGTGAAGTTACGGATGATGGCCGTTGTCACGGAGGAATCCAAACCACCGCTCAGATAGGCGCCGACAGGCACGTCAGCTCTGAGTCTTAATCTGGACGCATCTACAAGCAGCTCTTTCAACCTTTCACATGCTTCATCAAAGCCCACATTCCCGAGTTCGTCTGAAAAGGCAAGGTCCCAATATGCCTTTGTAGTGACATTACCGTCCTTCACGATTATGTAGTGTGCCGGAGGGAGTTCGCGTATGTCCCTAAAGGCCGTCCTCGGGGGGACGGTAAACCAGAGGGTGAATATTTGGTCAAGGGCCAGGGGATCTATCTCACGATCTATTTCTCCGGTGGCAAAGAGTGACTTTATCTCCGAAGCAAAGTAGAAAGAACCATTACACTTTGTATAGAAGAGCGGCCTGATCCCTATCCTGTCCCTGGCCAGAAATAGACTCTTACTTCTCTTATCCCAGATGGCAAAGGCGAACTGACCATTCAGGTGTTGGAGGCACTGTTCTCCGTACTCCTCATAGAGGTGAAGTATCACCTCAGTATCCGACTGCGTTGAAAATATATGTCCCCTTTTCCGAAGATCATGCCTTAACTCGATGTAGTTAAAGATCTCGCCGTTAAATGTTATCCAGATCGAACCATCCTCGTTGCGCATCGGTTGATGGCCGGATGAAAGGTCTATAATACTCAATCTCACATGACCGAGGCCTACCGGACCGTCCATGAGCAGGCCTTGCTCATCCGGCCCCCTATACCTGATCACAGAAAGCATCCTGCTAATCATATCCTCCCGGACTCCTCTATCTTTATCCAGGCTAAGTATACCGGCTATACCACACATACGAATCGACTTATCAAGCTTATCGCTTATTGGTTGACCTAAGTTTTAAGATAACAATATAATCATGGATAAGCTACCGCCATCCAGGCACATCGTCGTGAACCCACAGAATGGTTACTCTATTTAGAGATAAGATCAATTGTTTTGTACTGCCGACCATCTCGGGCCTAACGATACGGCCCGTTAATAACGGTCTTGTTCCACTCCCCCCCCGTCACCGGTTGAGGTCATGGACACGCACGTTCCAATGTCTGTCAAGGGGATAGACAAGTAAGGACTGCCTGAATGATCAGTCCATTCAGATACTACCCGATCCTGGCCAGACTGGCAGAATCGACGATCACATGCGCGTTGATAGTCTTGAGAAGGATACTGACCCTCTCGATGCCTTTGAGCTCCTTCTCGAAGACGGCATCCAGCCCTTCCAGCGGACCGTACTTGATACGCACCTCTTCGCCGGTCTTAAACCTGGAGGGGATAATCTTCACCAGCCCCCCATCCATCCTACATCGGATGGAATCGATCATCTCTTGAGGCAGGACGGTAGGGGCATAGTCCGTCCCGACTATCCTCCTTACTCCCCTGGTGTACTTTACTATCCTGTACTCCCCCTGGAAGTCAAATCTGACGAATATATAACATGGAAAGAGCGGGGATATAACATCCTGGAGCCTGCCCCTTACATACCTGCGCTCCTTCAACTTCGGGTTCAGCACCTCGATAGCGGCATCGGTAAACCTCTGAGCTACCCTGTCCTCACTCCTCGGTTTCGTGTATACCAGATACCAGTTCTTCATACCTCACCTTGCTCCCTTTCCTGTTAATACTATCCTTATGGTCTGGAAGATTATCAGCCAATCCAGAAACAGCGACATATTCTTGATGTAGTAAATATCGTACTGCAGCTTCTCCAGCGCGTCATGAAATGTGGCGCCGTATGGGTACTTTATCTGGGCCCAACCGGTGATGCCCGGTTTCACCGCCGCTCTTACCTCATAGTACGGTATCGCCTCTTTCAGCTTTTCCACGAAGTACGGACGTTCCGGTCTCGGTCCAACGAAGCTCATATCCCCCTTGATCACATTTATGAGTTGTGGCAGCTCGTCTATCCTGAGCTTCCGTATTATCCTCCCCGCCATAGTGACCCTGTCATCCTCCGTTTTTGCCCAGACAGGACCCGTAGCCGATTCGGCATCCTGCCTCATAGAACGAAACTTGTAGATCTCGAACTCCCTGCCGTTTTCACCAGTGCGTATCTGTTTAAAAATAGCCGGACCCTTTGAATCCAGCTTTATTATAAGCGCAACAAGCAGCATCAGCGGCAACAAAGTGACAAAGAGAAAGACTGAGAAGGATATATCAAATAGACGTTTCAAAATCTTCTTCGACCTGAGTGACTTGAATCCGTCGGAGAAGACCATCCAGCTCGGCTTCAGT
>WGFD01000319.1 GCA_015492395.1 Deltaproteobacteria bacterium
GTACTCGGCCGCCTGGTCGGGCAGGAAATACATGCTGTCACGTTCGGGAAAACGTTGTTCCAATCCTACATAGAATTCGGCAGCAGAGAAAGGCACCGTGGTTCCTCGTTGGACATGGAAGGCTACCATACGATCAAAGAGCAGGTAACTCTGGCGCTCCGGTATCATTTCTGCCATTCCGTTGGTGGATACAAATACTGGAAGTTGCTTGAGATGAATACGGACAAAATCCCAAACACCGTCTTCGGTACCGGCTGTAAGTTTAAAGCGCTCCTCCAATCCGCCATTGGGCTTATAGGCAGAGATGACCAGGTCTTTGTTTACAGCGTTTGCGTTGAGCTGCTTCTTCGTCAGCATTCCTTTGTCCAGAACACGGACATCAGCAATGATAAATCCCGCTTGACCCAAAGCCTCCTGGATAGCAGTCCAGACGGAATTCTTAGAATTGTGAAACTCGATTGTTACCCATCGGCCATATTGCAGAAGCCGGTACACCTCCTTGAGGCAGGCGGTCATCATCAGCGTATAAACTGTCAGGTCCTTGTCCTGTGTCCCGCTCACTACGGCATCTTGCGCTGCGTTTGTGAACACGCGAAGCCATGCTTCCCACAAAAAGTTCAGTTCAGCATAAGGTAGGTTGTCACCAAATGGCGGATCGATGAAGACGTAATCGACTGAGTTGTCTGGAACGAGCACAGATGCCAAAGATTGAGTTGTGACCACTGTCCCTCTTTCAGAAGGCGGGATAGCCTTCTGAAAGCGTTTAAGTTTTCCGGTCAGGACATATGTTGGACTCGGCTCACTTACGGTCGAACCTATGTACAATGTGCTGCTGAGTGCTCGGTTGACCTGTGAGTATGCATTCTTCAGGAACCTATTGCGCCGAGTGAAGCTCACGACGATACCTTGAAGTGTGAACCGCCAGAGACGCTTCGCTTCCTCTGATGGCAAGTCGTTTGCGCTATGCCAAAGGATGGAGAAAGCGACAAGTTGGCGTATAAGATGAAAATCGTGAACCCGGCTGATGCCATCGTGGTAGCCTCGATAGAGGTCGCCCCATCCTTCACCTTCAGGCGTGAACATTATTAACTCAGTAGGATAATCAATATCCTTCAGCATCTGCTCGATCTTCGCCAAGACTTGAAGGTCTTTTTCGTCGGGCAACTTTTTCTTTTTAGCCCCTCGGTGGCGATAGCGGATTTCAACCGGTTTGAGAATCTGCTTAGCACGGGTAGCCCCAACAGCCTTGTCATAGTACTTCATTGTGCGGCGGATAAGATCTCTTTTTGGAACCTCGGCAGAACAGTGCGGGCAAGTTGGATTTTCCACAATCTTACCGGATGAGGTATCGTATGCCAGCGTCCAGAATTCCAACTCACCTGAGCAGTGAGGGCAACTAAACACCTCTGACCAAACAGTAAAATCGATGTCGCATACATCCCCTGACTTGGGGTCTGTTGTCTGGTACATCCATCCGTATTCACGATTGAACTTCTTGAGCAACTCTGCGGCGAGCTTGGGGAATGATTCGGGATATCTTGTGAAGTTATATCCAGCAGCGATAAGCGTTGCTGCCGGAGAGAGGTCATTCAGAATAGCCTTTCGGCACCCCTTCCTTCCGATGTTTTGGCCGTTCTCGTCGAAAAGATCATCATTGGATTTGGGTGTGTAGCCAAGCGCAGCGAGGGTGCTTGGATCATCGCATAGTTGTGCCGCAACTCCTGTCATTCCCGTCCCGCAGAAGCCGTCAAAGACGACATCCCCCGGTTCAGTGTAGTGCAGGATATACCGCATAATGGCCTTATGCGGTACCTTGGTATGGTAAGAGTGAGCGTTGTAGATCGGGTCGTTCTTCCCCTCGCTCACATCCGCCGCAAATGGCTCCCGGCGATAGTCATCGGTAGCCGGGTCATAGGGCTTCCCATAGTGCTTGATGAAGTCCTCGATGAACGGATTCGGGCAGGCGGTGTAGTACGGTGGATCGGACAGGGCCAGGATGTCCTCATCCGAGCCAATCGGGAACCCCTCGATCTTGCGGAACTCCGGGTCGCGCAACCGTTCGGCCAGCTTTTCCAGAAAGTAAGCGCGGCGGGCTTCGTCGCTTTCAAACATCATTCCCAAGCATTCAACCGGACCGGCCTGTTTTGGGCTCAGAGCTTCGGGTTTGGAGTCAAACATAGTTTCGTTCTTCATAGAGTCCTCATTGGTCGTGGAAATGGATCTTTGCCATTTCCGTGCCATTTCCATGAATAAATGGCGTGAAAATGGCGCATTGCCATTCTTGTGGTCATTTTACTACTGCGCGGAATAAACCCACCGCGCACCGCGCCCCTTCCCCTCAAGCACGGTGACACCCTCCAGCCTCAGCTCGTTCATCAGGCTTTTTACCTGCGCCCGGTCATAATGGGTAAGCTGGCGTATCTCGGCGTTCGACAACCCCTGCTCGCTCCGTTCAGACCGTTGTCTGAGTACGCTCAATATCCTGGTCTTGGCGGCTTCCCGGTCTATTCGCCGGTCCCTTTCAGGATGTCCCGGCCCGGCAAGCAGGCGATGGAGGTCAGGACGAATGACCCAGTAGGTGCCTCGACCGGCGCCCCCTCGTTCCAGATAACCGAAACCTTGCTCCATTTCAGTCAGGATCTCCCGCGCCTCGTCTTCCTGTCGCTGGCAAAGTCTGGCGGCGTTTGTAGAATCCAATTCAGGGTGGTGTAGCAGGTAATGCAAGATTAACAAGTTGTCCACCGTAAGCATACGACTCTGCCGACTTTCTTCAGCCACGAATATCCGGAATGAGGCGGATAATTCGCGACGAAAGAAAGTTACCTTTACGGCATCTCCTTCTTCCTGGACCATAGGAGGCTCTTTACCTTCGATAAGCATTGCTTCGAACATGCGTCCTATGCCGAGGTTGCTACGGTTGACAAGGCGCAGTCTGGTAAGGGCATCCACCAAGGAAGGGTTGCGGGGCACAGGTACATGGTGAAGGATATTCTCCGGTGAGATCCCCCCGATGAACCCACCAGGGTTACTGATCTCAAGCTTGGTGGAAAATTGCTTGATGAGGACCGGCCCCGGCAATCTGAAATCAGCATGGCAAAAGGCGTTCAGCAGGGCTTCGCGAAGGGCGATTTCGGGGTACGTGCGATACTCAAAATGAAAGAGTCCCTGCTCCAAGGTGGCAATGGGGTTGTCCGCCATGATACGTTCCGTTGTGCGGATGAGTGCGACAGGAAGCGCATCTTTTCCGTCCGCACGGTCGGAATAGCGCGTATCGCTCTTCATGCGAAGGTGGGTCCATACATATCCCGGAAAATATTGACTAATGGAGGACTCTTTACCGGCAAGGAATATGCCAGCCCTGTTAAGGCGGCCATTCCGTATTACACCAAGGATGCCTAATAGATCCAGATCGCTCTTCCTTAACAATTCTTCCGGCGCATGTTCCTGCCTGGCAATCCTTCGTAATTGCTCCATCGCAGTAGCCGAAATATGCTTTTGAGGACTTTCCGCAACCTCTTGAGCGGTGTAATCAGTCTCTCCTGTTTCGACCATGATTCGACGACGTAATGTGCCGGTCAGCGGTTGGCAATCTTTGCCGACACGAATTTTTCCTTTACCGGAGGTATCGGTGTAAGGTGGCAGGCCCGGAAAAACCTGCATGACCAGAAGCCTGCCGGTCCCTTCACTAACCTTTAGCTCTTCAAAGACAGGGGTCAGCTTTGGATCGGTTGAATCGTAAACGGCCTTTTTCAATCGGTTGACATCTACATCAGTCGACACGCCCAGGATGGCACCTTCACGGCCAACTGCTTTGTCATTTATACCAAACACTACAGTGCCGCCACCTCCATTGGCCATACATACCGCCATTTCGACAACCAGGGCTACGGCATCGGCCATACTGCGTTCGTTCCACTCCTTGAAGTCCAAGTCCTGGTCCTCCAGGTCCCTTGCGGGCCTATGGCTCAACTCATCAAGGAGCTTTTTGATTTCAGAAATGGGGCGCATGATTACTCCAATACTATCCTGACCTTACCCGGCTCCTTGCCCCTGGTTAGCGCGTTCAGGTATTCCTCGAACCGCTTCTTCATCTCCTCGGGCGTAACCGGCGAGCCGCCTGAAAGCAGGGCCGCCCGCAGATTTTCTATCTTCACAGAAACCTTGGCAAGCCCCGAGAGGACCTCTTTCAGGGCTTTAATAAAATCATGCCCGAGATCATCCGGTAGCTCGCGCTTCTTTAAGAATTCATCCACCAGTTTCCTTGCCTTTAGTCTAAGCAGGCCAAGGTTTTCCCTGGTCGTAGGGTCCTCAAGGTTCGTAAGAAGGGTCTGCGTCCAGTTGGAAAGAAGCGTGTCGAGTTCCTCATCCAGTCTATCGAGAGCCGCTTTTGCTGAAACAGCAGGGGCTTCCATTATCGGCTTGAATGAGCAATGCGGACATATTGGAGAAGCCTCCATCTCCTGCTCTGTAAGGGCAAAGCAGCTCTTCAGGCCGGCCAGACGGTTCTGGAAGTCTGAAAGCTGTTGTAAGGGCATGAGGTCAATGGTTGATAGTTTCTGGAGCCTTCTAAGCCTCTCGTCGTGTGTGAGAGATGCCTTTTTCTTGTCATCATTCACGCCAAGCCTGGCCCTGGTGTGAATCTTCAGGTAGTCGTTCATATAAGCTTTTTTGAGGACGCCGAGCTTGCGCATGAACTGCGGACGGAACGAAGGGTCTTTACGTTTCTTGGAGTCCAGGATTTCGGTCATAACCTCCGTTTTAACCCTGTTCATCCGATCTATCCAGTCATGCTCTGTGGGCAACATGGTCTCGGCCATGGAAAGGTACGCGGTTATATACCCTGCGAGACCGGAGGTAAGTTCATGTAGAGACTGAACCTCCCCAAGGGCCAGGATCCCGGCACCCTGTGCCTTGACATCATTAACACCATAGCGAAAGTTCTTGAACTTGCCCGGCGTGTTGTAAGCCTGAAGAGATTCAAGGAAGCCTTTTGTCTCATCCAGACGTGTGCGATATCCCTTTGCTTCCTCTTCGCCCAGGAGATTACGGCCCCAGAAGGGCAGTCCATCCTGCAAATGCTGCTGAACGAGCACGAGCTTATCCACCGTTTGTGCGACAACTTTCTGGAGTTCCTGGACGGGTTCCTCTTTCCCTTGGGTAATGAGTTGGGCCATTCCTGGTGTAAGGCCCAGGAGTTCGAAGAGCGCCTTGATGGCAGGGAGGTTCCATTCCTTGGGCTGCTCAATGTGCTTGAAATGCTTCAAATCCTCTATTGATGTGGCAACCAAGTCCGGGAGACCTGTTGCGTCGAACTTCTTTCCCGGAATTGCCAGGACGAGGTCACCCGAGTAAACAAGCGCGGCAAGTACGACAACCGCCCACTCGGGTTCAAGCCGCATCCTGTCTTTGTCCATATACTCAACGCCTTTGTCATCCATGATGAGCTCGGAGCGGTTGACGACCTGCCCATGGCCTTTCTTCTTGAGAATCTCCCGTATGTGCCTGGCATACTTTGAACGGTAGGGGTCGAGCCGTTCTCCATCGAGAAGCTCCAGCGCGTCAAGAACGGCAGTGGCCTGCTTTGTTCTCGTCTGCCCGGCGATGGCCTTCAGGGCGTCTTGTGTGGCCTGGGCTCGGCTGGCACCGGTAATGAGTACGGAAAAAACGGGGTAATCAGGGGCCCGGTCTCCAAAATGAGTTCCCAGGCAGACCGAACCGGCAGTGTTCACGATGTCCCGGACATTGGCGCGGGCTCCTCCGGTTGCTGTGACTTTCCCTTTTACCCAGCCAAGCAAGGGCTTTGTCTTCCCCTGATATGTGACCTCGAAGGCGGTTATCATGTGCTCCTGCAGCCACTTTGTGAGATCGCGCAAGAAACCGGACGCCTTGGACTCATAGGTAGACTTGGCGTTGCCGGAAGATTTTGAGGCCAGGTCAAGGGCAGCCGCATAACTACGGAGAGTATTTCTAAAGGCATCGTCCGCACCGGTAAGATGGAAGAAGACCTCGTCGGCTTTCTTTTCATCCTTGAAGTATGGCCGGTCATGGGGCTGTATGAAATAAATGTAAAAGTCTCTTGCAGGCACGGCGGTGGAACGCTCGTTGGGGGCCCCGAAAAAGAGGTAGCCATCTCGTGCGGCCTTATGCTCCAGCCATTCGAGCTCATGTTGCCAGATTTTATAGCCCGTAACATAGGTCGTCTGGTCTGTGCATTCCATTACGAGCTTGAGCGCCTCGTAATAATAACGGTCAAGTTCGTTGTCATCGAGGCTTTCGGCCCGCTTGTCTATCAGCGCGTCGAAGTCGTCCGTCTTCTTGAGGTCGAGGTAAAACTGGCGGTTATCCGGGTTGGAAGAGATGAACTGACCGCTTACGGTCTTATGAA
>WGFD01000320.1 GCA_015492395.1 Deltaproteobacteria bacterium
AGCGTACAGGTCGTCTGAAAAGACGAAGGGGAGCCCCTTCGAGAGTGTGTCGCTGGGGATGGACTCGCTTATAGTCGCCGCGAGGGAGAGGCTCAGGTACTGGGACATATCAGATGATCAGATAAGGAGGCTTGAAGAGTCGGGGGTGATAACGAAGACGATGGATATACGCTCCCTAAACAGGGGAATAGTGATAAAGAAGCACGTCCGGGAGGGAATGCTGGTGAAGCCCGGGATGAACCTCTACACCATAGCCGACATGTCGAGGCTGTGGGTCTATGTCGATGTGTATGAGTACGAGGTGCCATGGATAAAGGTGGGGCAGGAGGCGGATATGACCCTTGCCTCGTACCCAGGGGAGGTCTTCAAGGGCAGGGTCTCCTTCATATATCCATTCATGGAACCCAAGACGCGTACGGTCAAGGTAAGGATCGAGCTCAGGAACCCGGGACTCAAGCTGAAACCAGAAATGTACGCGAACGTGACGCTGAAACCGGTTGTCAGCAGGGACTCCCTGATCGTGCCTACTGAGGCTGTCATAAGGTCGGGAGAGAGGAATATCGCCATCCTGAGCAGGGGCGATGGAAAGTTCACGCCTAAAAGGGTGACCCTGGGTGTCGAGGCCGGGGGGTACTACGAGATCCTCGATGGCCTGGAAGAGGGCGACAAGGTTGTCACCTCCGCGAACTTCCTGATTGACTCCGAGAGCAGGCTCAAGGAGGCCATAATGAAGATGCTGGAGGTGAAGAAGGCCGGGGGGGAAGAGGAGGATCGTGGCGCTATGAACCATGGAGGCATGAAGCACGACACCATGGAAGGCGGCTCTATGGACCACCCGGGTATGGAGGGCATGGATCACAAGAAGATGGATCATGGGTCTATGAACAAGGGTAAGGATATGGACCACTCCGGAATGGAGGGGATGACGCAGGGGTCCATGGGAAGCGGAGGGAAGGATGGATCCGGCATGAAGGGCATGGACCATAGCTCTATGGATATGGAAAAGGTGGATCGAGGTTCCATGGACCACGGGGGATCGGAGATGATGGAACACGACTCGATGAAAGACGGGGATATGGACCGTGAAATGGAAGGCAATGCATCGGGGGAAGGTGGCGATGGGATGGACCATACGAACATGGGAGGCACGGATCATCCGGCCATGGAGGATATGGACCATGGACACTAGAGGTTGTGGTTGTGTGCCCTGGTGCGTGTGGGAGGCGTGGCCTATCATTTGCCCACAACACGTGTTATCGGCTTCGATCCGGAACCAGCAATATGGAGTTAAATTAAATGCTTAAGAAGATAATAGAACTATCCATAAACAATAGATTTCTTGTGGTCCTCTTTGTTGCGTTTATCATAGGCTGGGGGCTGATTACGATGAAGAAGACCCCCCTCGATGCCATACCGGACCTTTCAGACGTCCAGGTGATCATATATACGGAATATCCCGGCCAGGCTCCGCAGGTAATCGAGGACCAGGTTACATATCCCCTCACTACCGCAATGCTGAGTGTTCCATATGCCAAGGTGGTGAGGGGATACTCCTTCTTTGGATTCTCTTTCGTATACGTCATATTCGAGGATGGGACCGATATGTACTGGGCGCGCAGCCGTGTTCTTGAATACTTGAACTTTGTCGCCGGTCGCCTCCCGCAGGGAGTGACCCCGAGCCTCGGTCCCGACGCAACCGGGGTCGGCTGGGTGTACGAGTATGCGCTTGTCGACAAGACCGGCAAGCATGATCTCTCGGAACTGAGAAGCATACAGGACTGGTATCTCCGGTACGAGCTCCAGACCGTTCCAGGCGTTTCGGAGGTTGCCAGTATCGGCGGGTATGTAAAGCAGTACCAGGTGGAGGTAGATCCCAACAAGCTTCTGGCCTACGATATCCCGCTTAACAAGGTAAAACATGCCATAATGCGCAGCAACAATGACGTGGGCGGAAAGCTCGTGGAAATGGCCGAAACGGAGTTCATGGTCAGGGGGCTGGGCTATATAAGGAACATAGAGGACATAAACAATATCGCGGTCGGGGTCGACCAGAACGGGACCCCGGTTACTGTAAGGGATATCGCTTACGTGCACCTGGGACCCGAATTAAGGAGGGGGCTGGCTGAGTTGAACGGCGAGGGCGAGGTCGCCGGAGGTGTCGTTGTAATGCGGTATGGCGAGAATGCGCTGGAGGTTATTGAAAATGTAAAGGAGAAGCTGGAGTCCCTTAAGCTCGGTCTGCCGGAGGGGGTGGAGATCGTGCCGGTCTATGACCGCTCCGGGCTCATACACAGGGCAATAGATACCCTCAAAGAGAAACTTATAGAAGAGATGGTGGTGGTTGCCGTCATATGTATAATCTTTCTACTGCACTTCTGGAGCGCCTTTGTGGCTGTATTCAGCCTCCCGGTGGCTATACTCATTGCTCTTATCATTATGTACTACCAGGGCATCAATGCCAACATCATGAGCCTTGGCGGTATAGCCATAGCCATCGGCGCTATGGTGGATGCGTCGATTGTCATGGTGGAAAATGCGCACAAGCATATAGAACACGCGAAGGCAAGCGGGGAAGAAAAAGACCACTGGCATATTATCATGGATGCGGCGAAAGAGGTTGGTCCGGCGCTCTTCTTTTCGTTGCTGATTATAACGGTTTCATTTGTGCCTGTATTTTCCCTGGAGGCGCAGGAAGGGAGGCTATTCGGCCCTCTTGCGTACACGAAGACCTATGCGATGGGCGCATCCGCCTTCCTGGCCATTACCATCACGCCTGTCCTTATGGGATACTTTATAAGGGGAAAGATAATGCCCGAAAATAAAAACCCTATCGGCCGGTTCTTATTGTTCGTCTTTCGCCCTGTAATCCGTGTTGTTCTCAGGTTTAAAAAGAGTGTTATCCTTTTGAGCGTATTGATGCTTATAGTGACGGTAATTCCATATAAAAAGTTGGGTTCGGAATTCATGCCGCCGCTTAACGAGGGAGACCTGCTCTATATGCCGACTACCTTGCCCGGAATATCCATTACAAAGGCAAGGGAGATACTTCAACAGACCGACAAGATCCTGAAGACATTTCCAGAGGTCCATCACGTTTTCGGCAAGATAGGCAGGGCCGAGACCGCAACGGATCCGGCGCCGCTCTCTATGATAGAGACCACCATAACCCTCAGGCCCCAGGAGGAGTGGAGGGAGGGAATGACAGTGGATAAGCTAATCGAAGAGATGGATGAGGCTGTAAGATTCCCGGGGGTGACAAATGCCTGGACCATGCCTATCAAGACGAGAGTCGACATGCTCTCGACTGGGATCAAGACACCAGTGGGCATAAAGGTGGCCGGAGACGACCTTCAGGTCCTTGAAAACCTCGGCAAAGAGATAGAGTCTGTGGTCAGGCATATACCTGGGACACTTTCGGCCTACTCCGAGAGGGTCGTGGGCGGCAACTACCTGGATTTCGAGATAGACAGACTCGAAGCCGCAAGGTACGGCCTTACGGTAGGTGATGTGCAGGATATAATAAAGTCTGCCATAGGGGGGATAAATATAACGACGACGGTAGAGGGACTCGAGAGATACCCGGTCAACCTGAGGTACGGGAGGGATTTGCGCGATGACATATCAAAGCTTAACAGGGTGCTGATCCCGACACCGACCGGCGCGCAGATACCCATAGCCCAGGTTGCCGACATAAAGATAAAGAAGGGGCCTCCCGCCATAAAGAGCGAAAACGCAAGGCTCAATGCATGGATATATGTGGATATCAAAGGGATCGATGTGGGTACGTACGTAAAAAATGCACAGGAGGCGGTAAAAGAGAAGATAAAGATTCCGGCCGGCTATTCTATTGTCTGGAGCGGTCAGTACGAGTATATGGAAAGAGCAAAGGAGAAGTTGAAACTGGTCGTTCCACTGACACTGGCCATTATCTTTCTGCTCCTTTACTTTAACTTCCGCAACATCGTCGAAAGTCTTATAGTTATGGTCTCCATCCCCTTTGCCCTTATCGGCGGTGTATGGCTAATGTATCTTCTGGGGTACAACATGAGTGTGGCAGTTGGTGTAGGCTTTATAGCATTGGCCGGGATAGCGGCGGAGATAGGTGTGATTA
>WGFD01000321.1 GCA_015492395.1 Deltaproteobacteria bacterium
CCCTCATCCCTTGCGGCATCGAGAATTCTCCTGGCCAGTTCCTCACTGTCGCCGTATTTGACCAGAAAGCCGTTCCTGCCGCTCTCTATCCAGAGCCTGTTGGCCACATTATCCGTCACTACCGGAAACGTTCCACAAGCCATGGCTTCAAGTAGAGACGAAGATACACCGTCGGAGATGACGGTGGAGACATAAACGTGCGAGCCCCTGAGACGAGATGGAAGCTCGTCACGGACTATCTTTCCCGCGAACTCCACATGCTCCCCTATACCGAGCCTTATGGCCCGCTCTTCCAGCGCTTTTTTATGAGGACCGTCTCCTGCGACCAGGTACTTCACGTTTTTCACGGATTTTTTTAGCAAGGCTACTGCATCGAGTATCTGTTCCAAGTTATAGTCCGGGTTGAGCCCGCGTGTGGAAATGATACTGAGGGAGCTTCCGTCAAATGACCTTGCCGCTTGCGTGCCCTGGTTGAACAGAGAGGTATCTATCCCCCTGGGAAGCGTCACCACCTTGCCCGGATCGGCACCGAAGCTTATAAGCGTGTCGGTCATGTGGCCACCCCACGAGTGAATCAGATCTGCCCTCTTAATGGCGAACCTGCAGAAGAGGGCCTTCAACCTGGAATTATTGTATGCGATATTCTGCCCCTGTGCTGCGAGGACCAGGGGGTGGAAGCCGGTACAGGCCGCCATGAAACCGTAACTCGTGATCCTGTAGCCCACCAGTATGTCCGGCGAAACCCTGTCGATGATGGCCCTGAGTCTCGGTATGTAAAAGATGTATCTCAGAAAAGTCTTTGCTGCCGCCCCCATACTGTGAACCGCTACAACCTGCGATGGAGCATCTACGTTGCCAAAGGTCACCAGGTGTACCTCGTAACCGAGGCCCTCGGCCAGGTACTTTATCCAGCTCCTGGTGTTGACATGTTTTCCATCGCCGAGCAAACAGATTCTCATGTCAGTCGGTCCCGCCGTTCCAGTACCACCGCATCTGCGGAAGCCTGTCGTGAAGCTTGTTGATCAGAACACAGCACTTCGTGCACTTCGGCCAGATGCCAACGCGCCTCAGCTCTTTTCGAAATCTCACATATATGTCGTTGTTCCAGAGAGCGCCGAGCTTACAGTTCCTCACGTTACCTATGAGAACGTTCATCTGACAGGGATAGACGTCGCCGTAAGGATTAACCCGCATGGCGTACCACGGGTAGAAGCAATGGTGGACATAGGCGGCGGCGTCGTTGTAGAATCTGTCCCGGAGCTCCTCTCTGGTCTTGATATACGGCTGAATGTTTATCTTTATGCCCAATCGGGAGGCGGCATCCTCAGTCTGAGTTATATCCTCAGCCAGCAGGTCAACGTCCACCCCGCGGATAGACATGGGTATGTCCTGGTCTTCCACCTTTCCTCCTGTCGCCGGAACGGTGCTCCTCGATTGCTCCTCCATCTCCCTGGTGGCATAGAAGAGAAAACCGTAGTTCAGATTGACACCCTCGCGTGCCGCGATTGGCACAAGCTCGCTCAGACGCCCGGCGTTGAGGGCGCTTATAGTTGTGTTGAACGTTATGTCCGGCACGTTGCACTTCTGGCGCACTTTCTCGGCCTGGATATTTCTTACAGTGTCAAGGAGAGTGTTGAACAGGTTCTTGCTGTTGCGTATGTTGTTGTGGACCTCTTCCGGTCCGTCCAGCGAAAAGATGATCTTGTCCACACCCATGGCGACCACCTTTTCAGCGTAACCTTCCTTGAAAAGTCCGCCGTTGGAAATGATGTTGCATGTCATCCTGTTCCGCTTTACGGCGTACAATATATCCATGATGTCTTTTCGAAGAAAAGGCTCTCCCCCTGTAACGGTTACACGTTTCACGCCGAGCCTCGCCGCCTGTTCGATGACATCTATAATCTCCTCGGTCCGAAGCTCCCTGTTTTCCTTCATCTGGGCCTTGAGGACAGACTCCGGATTGCCTAAATCGATCGCCTGAGGACACATGTTACACCTCAAGTTGCACCGATAGGTCAGCTCCATGGTGAGTGCGGCGGGAGGACGGGCCCGACCGTCCATGAAGACATAGGCAGACCAGTAACTCCACGCCGCGGCTATTGAGCGGACGGCGCGCGCATAAGGCATGGCCCAGGTGGGCAGGGCTGACTTCAGCAGATATTTAAGCTTGTATCTCGCCATGGATAGAGTGTCCGACTGACCGCACGGAACCCTTCATTTCAGGAATGATGTCTTTTTCTTTTGTAAAGGGATATGTACATATCCTCCATCGTCCGGACCATCCTGTCGATATCAAAATATTTTTCGACCCGTCTTCTGCCTTCAGCGCCCATGGCCCCGGCCCTCGGCCTGTCCTTGAGAAGCCTTACTATCGCGTCGGCAAGGGCAGAAGACGAACCGGAAGGCACGAGTATGCCAGTCTCGCCATCGACTATGACCTCGGGATTGCCTCCCACGTCTGTCGCCACAACGGCCTTTGACGAGGCCATGGCCTCAAGGATGGTGAGAGAGATGCCCTCGCTCAACGAAGAGAGGACGAAGATGTCCATCATGGCAAGATATTCGCCAACCCTTTCGGTCGTTCCGGCAAAGACCACATTGTCGGAGATGCCGAGTTTATCCGCCAGCGCCTCCAGCTCGCTTCTCAACTCACCGTCTCCTACGATTACAAGCTTGGCAGGAACCTCTTTCAATACGATTCCCATGGCGTCGAGAAGCATCCTGTGGTTCTTGACCTTGGCCAGTCTGGCGACGTTGCCCACAAGAAACTCTTCCTCATGAAAGCCGTGCATCTTTCTTAGAGCGCCGATTCCCCCATTGACAGGAAAGGCCGTCATGTCGATGCCGTTATATAATGTCATGAGCTTGTCCGCGGGATAACCAAGCATTGAAAGCTGGGCTTCCAGCGCCCTGGATACGCATATGTTCATGTCTATCCACCGGCAAAGGAAAGCCTCGGTCCGCCTCTTTAGTCTGCCGATGGAATACTCGTAACCGTGCTCGGTATTCACTGTCACCGGGTTGCGCCTCGAAAGAATGGCGCCTACGACGCCGTATATCATTGATCCCGGGTTGTGGGTGTGGACGATATCGGCCCTCCGCTCCCTGAAAAATCGAGCAAGACGCAGATATAGTCCTTTGTCAACACCGCTGTCTTTCTTGTTGAATACTTCTATCTCAATCCCTTCATCCTTCAACCGATCCGCAAGGGCACCGCTCTTCCTGAGACAGCAAAGCCCCACGTCGAACCTGTCCCTGTCGTGCTTTTTGACGATATCGACAAGAAGCCGCTCCCGGCCGCCGACATTGAGAGAGGGCACCACATGATATATCCTCAATCTTTCACCGGCAGGCATACCGACGGTCATCCATCCCGTTGCACCGGCTGAGCCAGCTCTTTCTCAGACAAGGCCCTGAATGAAACGGCCATGGCTATAAACTGGTACATGATAAGATTGTACTGCTCGGAGAGGAAAGTTATGGTTACAATCAGGCCTATCAGTCCTATCCTTACGGACCCGGCCATGTTCCTGTACCGGGCCGCCGGGCCACCGATGCGCCGAAGGTTCCGCTCCGCGATGTAACAGTCTCGTATGGAGAAGAATATGACGCCCAGGAACACGGCGAGGGCGAAAAGGCCCATTTCCGCACCAAGGCCAAGGTACGTATTGTGAGGGACGTAACGGGCCTGCCTCGACGAAGGGTAAACGCCGAGTATATTTATCTTGGCCCTGATGAAATTTCCCGGTCCCACACCGGTAAGGGGGTGGCGCTTCATGAGCTCGATAGCATACTTGTTCTGAATCATTCGTGTGTTCGCGCTGTGATCCTGCTCCACCGCATCCATGGACTCGAGTGTGGAGAGCCTCTCCCAGTAGCCGTAATGTGTATGAGTCAAAACGTATAAGGCCATCAAGACCGCCGCAATGTAGGCCCCGGCCCTCCTTCTGTTCTGCCATAACAACAGAAGCGATACGATGGCGAGTCCGAGAAAGGCCCCCCTTGAACGGGTCCGTATGGCGCATAAGACGAAGACAAGGGCTATCAGCAACAGAAGGGCCTTTTTGGCCAGGGACTTTTCTTCCTCAATGAGTCCCAGGGGCAGGGGCATCATGGCGACCATGAGCACGCCGAACTCGTTAGGGTCGTCCCCTATGCCGCCGAAGTAGTTGACCATCCTGTAAAGGTTTCCACCTTTCAGCCCCTCTATGCCTGCCCGAACGGTCAGAAGGGTTATGAAGGCCACGATAAAGCCGAAACATATGGTAACATGGTAGAACAT
>WGFD01000322.1 GCA_015492395.1 Deltaproteobacteria bacterium
TCCAGGATGCGCTCAGGGAGGTCAGGATGGCCCTCCTTGAGGCGGATGTAAACTTCAAGGTAGCGAAGGACTTTGTCGGTTCTGTTAAGGATAAGGCCATGGGGAAGGAGGTGCTGGAGAGTCTGACTCCGGCTCAGCAGTTTATAAAGGTAGTTCAGGATGAGCTTGTCAGCCTCTTCGGCGGTACGACTTCCGGGCTGGATATCGGCTCCAAGCCGCCGGTTCCGATCATGCTTGTGGGACTACAGGGTTCCGGTAAGACTACGACAACCGCCAAACTCGCAAAACACCTGAAGTCAAGGGGCAGGACACCCCTAATGGTCCCGGCGGATATATACAGACCGGCCGCCATATTGCAGCTCAAGAGACTTTCGGAGACGATCATGGTGGATTGTCTAGATGTTGACAGCAGCAGCAAGCCGGCGGATATCTGCCGGGAGGCCTTGCGTATAGCTGGATTAAAGGGGTACGATATCGTACTGATCGATACCGCTGGAAGACTCCATGTCGATGATCACTTAATGCAGGAACTTCGTGAGATAAAGTCGATCATCAAGCCTAAAGAGATACTCTTTGTCGCTGACAGTATGACAGGCCAGGATGCAGTCAATACCGCCGCAGGATTCGATGCGGCTTTGGATCTTACCGGAGTCATCCTGACCAAGCTTGATGGGGATGCGAGGGGTGGAGCGGCATTGTCGATGAATGTAACTATCGGGAAACCCATTAAATTTATCGGCACAGGAGAGCGGGTCGATGAACTGGAACCCTTCCACCCTGACAGGATGGCGAGCAGGATCCTGGGCATGGGGGATGTGCTGACGTTGATAGAGAAGGCCCATGAGGCCGTGGGGGAGGAGAAGGCAAAGCAGTTAGAGGAAAAGATAAGGAAGAATGTCTTCACACTTGAGGACTTTAAGGAGCAGCTTGGCCAGATAAAGAAGATGGGCTCGCTCGAGAGCATCCTTTCTATGATACCGGGTTTTAAGGAACTGAGCAAATCGCAAAAGATAAACGTTGACGACAGGGAACTGGTGAAGGTGGAGGCTATAATCGATTCTATGACCAGAAAGGAGAGGATAAGTCCTGGGATCTTAAATGCGAGGCGCCGGATGAGGATAGCGAAGGGGAGTGGAACAAGGGTGCAGGATGTGAACAAGCTGTTGAAGCAGTATGAACAGATGCGCAAGATGATGAAGAAGCTTAAAAAGAATGCCGGCAAGGGTCTTTTAAGGGGCGGTATAAAGGGGCTCTTCGGGAATATCTAGCCGGGTTGCGGTTAAATCTTTGTGATTCATAAGGCTTTGAAGAAAGCTCCGTATACAAGATGTCGCAAAGCGAGGAATGTGGCGTAAGTTATAGGCGCAGTGGCGAACGACGAAGACAGCACATGCAGACGGGCTTGCCCTGCAGCCTGTGATTACTAAAACCGAGTATACTCAAGGAGGTGGATAGAAGGTATGGCAGTGAGATTGAGACTTGCGAGGCTTGGAGCGAAAAAGAGACCGTTTTACAGGATTGTTGCGTCTGACTCTGAATCACCGAGGGACTGGAGATTTATAGAGGTGGTAGGGACGTATGATCCTAACCACGATCCTGCGAAGATCGACATAAAGGAAGCAAAGGTAAAGAAGTGGCTCGATGACGGAGCCTTGCCGACAGAGACTGTTGCGAGTCTTTTGAAGAAGGCGGGCATCTCTCGTGGTTCGGACAAGGCCTAATCAATAATAGTGTGCTCTTTCAGGCTGGGACTCTCTCTTTGCCCCGGTCCTTCGGCCTGTAAACAAATTAAACTGGAGGTGGATAAATGAGAGAGCTAATAGAGTCGATCGCGAAGGCACTTGTCGATAATCCGGATCAGGTACGGGTGACAGAGATAGAGGGAGAGAGTACATCTGTTATAGAACTTGCCGTTGCCAAAGAGGACCTCGGTAAAGTCATAGGTAAGCATGGAAGGACGGCGCAGGCTATGAGGACTATATTGACAGCGGCATCCAACAAGATGAAGAAACGCGCCGTTTTGGAGATTATTGAGTAAGGATTATTTGTCTGTCGGCAAGATAGTGGGTGTCCACGGTATAAAGGGCGACATTAAGGTCCTTCTGTATAACGATGAAGAGAGAAGAGCGTGGAAGGTGGTATACACCATGTACGGAGGGAGATTCCTGGACCACTCTGTAGTGGCTAACAGGCCGCATAAGGGGGTAATGCTGTTCAGGCTTTCCGATATCAGGTCACGTGGCGAAGCGCAGGAGCTGGTGGGGGGAGAGTTCTACCTCCGGAGGGAAGAGTGTGGGCCGCTCCGGAAGGGAGAGTACTACTACTTCGAGTTGAAAGGAATGAGGGTTAGGACGGAGCATGGGAGGTGCCTTGGCACCGTAGAAGGTGTTTTTGCAACCGGCGGTAACGATGTCTATGAGATTCATGGTCCCTACGGTGAGATACTCCTGCCGGCAATAAAGGATGTGATCCTGAGTGTGAATAGAGAAAAGGAGGAGATGGTTGTACATCTCCTTGAAGGATTAATGGAAGAGTGAGATTCGATATCCTTACGTTGTTTCCGGAGTACTTTTCAACCCCCCTTGGCCAGAGTGTTATCGGAAGGGCAGCCGGACTGGGCCTTATTGATATACGGGTGCATAATATAAGGGGTTACGCGGGGGACAAGCATAAAACCACCGATGACCACCCATATGGAGGCGGTCCCGGTATGGTTATGATGGTAGAGCCTATTGTGAGGGCTATTGAATCCGTTGCCGGTGGTGGGGATAACGGCGTGGTGGTCCTCTTGTCGCCGCAGGGGGACCGCATGGACCAGACGACGGTGCGCGAGTTTGCCTGTCTTGACAGACTGACGATTGTGTGTGGCAGGTACGAGGGCGTCGATGAGAGGGTGGGGGGATTCGTGGACAGGGAGATATCCATAGGTGATTACGTCTTAATGGGTGGGGAGGCCCCCGCCCTTGTGATCATAGAGTCGGTTGCCAGGTATATCCCCGGTGTGCTCGGGAGCGAAGAGTCTGTAGATTGTGACTCCTTTTCCGATGGGCTGCTTGAATACCCTCAATATACAAGGCCCAGGGACTTCCGGGGACATAAGGTGCCAGACGTCTTGCTCTCCGGTAATCACAAGGAGATAGTGCAGTGGAGGAGAGAGGAGAGTATAAGGAGGACCCGTAACAGGCGTCCCGATTTGATAGAGGAGCGGGTTTCCAGCGAAGCCTTTTGAAGACGCGCGGTGAGCACCCGTCGGTTGTCCGGGAACCGGCGGCGACTTTCCACGGCAAGTTGCGGAACTGGCAAGTGATTATACATTTGGAGATCCCCCGTACCTTGTTGCGGGGGGCTTCGGTATGCAAGAATGGAGGTTCTTATGGGAGTAATTGAGGATATCGAGAGGAAGTATATCAATACTGATATACCGGACTTCAGACCCGGAGATACTGTCAGGGTCAATGTGAAGATCAAGGAAGGGGAGAGGGAGAGGACTCAGGCCTTTGAGGGGGTGGTAATCAGAAAGCGCGGCGCCGGCATAAAGGCTACCTTCACGGTAAGAAAGGTGTCGTATGGTGTTGGTGTTGAGAGGATATTTCCGCTTCACTCTCCTGTTATAGATTCTATCAAGGTGGTTAACAGAGGTGCCGTGCGAAGGGCCAGACTGTACTACCTTAGGGGACTCAAAGGGAAGGCTGCGAGGATCAAACCGAAGGATATAAGACGCTAACTTCTCTTCCCATCTACCCGGTAATCCTCTGTCACACACTGCGGACACCTTCGCAGAGGCGGTATGAATTTCTACGAGAAGAAGGCCATTCGAAAGGGCTACAGGCTAGTTGCGGGGGTGGACGAGGCAGGGAGAGGACCGTTGGCCGGTCCTGTAGTGGCAGCAGCCGTTATCTTTACCTATCCTCCACCGGACATCGGCATAAAGGACTCAAAGGCCCTGACGTCGGCGAAGAGGGCCGTCCTGCTCCGGCCGATCCTCCAAGAAGCGAGTGCAGTCGGCATCGGTATGATTTGGCCGGTGGTCATAGATGAGCTGAATATACACCGGGCATCTCTTATAGCTATGGAGAGAGCGATCTCTTCACTTAAGGAACGTCCGCAACTTCTCTTGATAGACGGGCCATTTCCGGTGACCTCTGGTGTGCCTCAACTTCCTATTGTTAAGGGCGATTCCAAGAGCGTCAGCATAGCTGCAGCGTCTATAGTGGCAAAGGTTACGAGGGATCTCATTATGGACGGATACCACAGGCTCTATCCGGCATATAATTTCATCAAGAACAAGGGGTATGGCACCAAAGAACATCTCGACGCACTTAGAAGGTTCGGGCCGTCTCCGATACATCGAAGGACATTTAAGGGTGTAAGGAGTGCAGAGGATCTTACTGGGCAGGGCCGGAGAGGATAGGGCTGTCAGCTTTTTGAAGAGCCTTGGATACGAGGTGATGACCAGGAACTATAAGTGCAAATCCGGAGAGATAGATATAGTGGCCAGAGATGGAGGGGTGATAGCCTTTGTAGAGGTGAAGACTAGAAGATCGGATGAGTTCGGGACACCAGGCGCATCTGTAAACCGGAGGAAGCAACGACGAATTTCCATGGCCGCCGTATCCTATCTGCAGAGAAATAACCTGCTGGATAGCCCGGCACGGTTTGATGTCGTGGAGATATCACTGTCGGGTGGTAAAGAGAGGATTAATATCATAAAGAACGCCTTTGATCAGGCGCAATAGGACGGCCGTGTTTTTTAAACTATTCCTCCTGTTTACCGTCATACCTCTTATAGAGCTCACCATACTGGTAAAGGTGGCCATGCATATAGGCGTACTCTATACCATGGCTATCGTTATAGGTACTGCCGCGGTTGGATCCTACCTGGTAAGGCTGGAGGGTCTCGGTGTTGTTACCAGGTTCCAGAGAAATATGGCTCATGGTGTGTTCCCCGCCGACGAATTAATCGAAGGTGCCATGATACTCATCGCAGGCGCACTCCTTGTTACCCCCGGTGTGCTTACTGATATCGTGGGGTTCACCCTTGTGTTTCCGGTGACACGGTCCATTATAAAGGCGTGGCTTAAGCGGTACATAAGGTCAAGGACGAGTAGAGTGACCATCTACAGGCCGTAGAGCTATATCCCTACATATTATTAACTCCGCTCTTCCTTCACATACCTGGTGACTCTTTTGCCAGATACACCCTGCACTCATCGCTTCCTATCTTGTCTATCTTCATCATGTTGGTCCCCCCCCTCATCCCGACCCGCGTTCCGGATACTATCACGAGGATGTCTCCCCACTCCGCTATTCCATGGTTGAGTAGTGCTGCCTCTCCCCTGCATATCATCTCATCCGTATGGTTGCCGAACTCAATACAGAAGGGTTGCACCCCCCACGATAGAGAGAGCCTTCTCATAGTGCCTTCCAATGAGGTAAACGCGACTATGGGTGTCGAGGGTCTGAATTTGGATATCAGGCTGGCTGCATTACCGCTTTGTGTGAAGACTACTATGACCTTGGAGCGCAGGTCCCATGCTGCAACGCAGGAGGCGTAGGCTACGGCGCGGCCGAAGGATCCCGGTTTGTCGCGTCTCTTCCTGAGGAATTGCGGCTGGTGGAGTATGGCCCCTTCGGCCTCAACGGCGATCTTCGACATTATCTCAACCGTCTTGACAGGATACTTGCCGACTGCGGTCTCTCCGGAGAGCATCACGGCATCCGTCCCGTCAAAGATCGCATTGGCGACATCGGACGCCTCAGCCCTTGTGGGTCTTGGATTGTTGATCATAGACTCCAACATCTGTGTCGCAGTGATGACGATTTTGCACTTCTTGTTAGCGATGGATATCATCCTTTTTTGGAGAACGGGGATCTCTTCCGGTGACAGTTCGACACCGAGATCGCCTCGGGCTACCATGATGCCTTCCGATTCATCGAGTATCTCTTCCAGGTTGTCCACGGCCTCCTGCTTTTCTATCTTGGCGATTACCGGGATCTCGGTGCACTTTGCCTTGAGGTGCTCCTTAAGCTTGACTATATCTGCCGCTTTTCTGACAAAGGAGAGCGCGACATAATCCACACCAAGTGAGATTCCGAGGTCTAGGTCCTCTATATCCTTATCGGTAAGGGCTGGTGCACTTATGTCCACACCCGGCAGGTTTATCCCCTTGTGTTCTTTCAGTACGCCGCCGTGAACCACGTTACATTCTATGTCGCTTCCGGATACATGTAGCACCTGTAACTCTATCAGGCCGTCATCTATAAGGATCCTGGCCCCTGGTTTCACATCTTCCGGCAGTGCACGGTATGTTGTGGAGATGGAATTGCCGTCTCCCAGCAACACCCTTGTGGTTATCGTTATCCGATGTCCAGGAGGTAGTTCTACAGAGCCGCCCTTTAAACGGCCGATCCTTATCTTAGGCCCTGCAAGATCCTGTATTATTGCCACCGGGAGGTTGAGCTTCTTGGACGCGGCCCTGACCGTTGTGAATATGGCTTCATGGCCCACCATGGTCCCGTGAGAGAAATTGAGTCTTACCGCGTTGACACCAGACTGCAGGAGCCTTTCTATAGTATCCGGCGCCTCAGTCGAGGGGCCAATGGTTGCAATTATTTTGGTCTTCCGCATGATCGTACCTCGGATGCTGTGATGCCGGGGTGTCTGTAACAATGCACGGCATGTGCATCATACGTTCCTCGTTGCAGGGAGCTTCAATATACCCTGACCTCGAAGGTCCAGTCAAGGGGATAACTGGTATAGTGATGTTAGGCTATGTTCCTGGCGCCTTTTGAACTTGAATATCTAAATTATTTATTGTATTATCCCTAGCTCCTTACCCTTGATTGTGCAGGAAGACGGATCGTAACTGGCATTTGACCCCGGATCCGGAACGCATTGATATGCTGAAGGGACCGGCGGTTGCTAGGCCGGCCTTTATTGGAAGGTCATAACTTAGTTACTGACAAGGGATAGTCCATAAATGAGGTTAAAGACCTTTAAACATGGGATCCACCCTCCTTACCATAAGGATCTCGCTGCCCATAAGGGTGTTGAACGCGCTGCCCTGCCAAAGGCCGTAGTTATACCCCTGCAGCAGCATATAGGGGCACCGTGCCAACCCCTCGTCAAGAGGGGTGATGCCGTAGAGGAAGGACAGAAGATCGGCGAGGCTGTGGCCTTTGTTACGGCTCCCGTACATGCGTCGATATCAGGCAAGGTAAAGGCGGTAGACAAGCACCCATATCCCATAGGTGGCAAGGTCGTTTCGGTTACCATAGAGGGGGACGGCAGCGTAAAGGAGTGGCCGGAAACCGGCGGCGCCCTTGATCTTGGTAGTATGTCGCCGGAGGCGCTTAGGGACGCCGTCAAGGCGGCCGGTATAGTAGGGATGGGTGGCGCCGCCTTTCCGACACATGTAAAGATCAGCCCACCGAAGGATAAAAGAATAGATACCGTAATCCTGAACGGTTGTGAGTGCGAGCCTTTCTTGACCTCCGATCACAGGGTAATGCTTGAGTTCCCCGAAAAGGTGCTCTGGGGTATGAAGGCTATCATGAAGGTGGTGAATGCTCAAGGGGCCGTTATTGGCATAGAGGAGAACAAGCGGGACGCCATAGACGCCATCGAAAGGGCGGCGAGCAGTATACTGCCGGAGGCAAAGGTTGTTCCTCTTGAAACCAAGTATCCGCAGGGTGCGGAGAAGATGCTTATCATGGCTACTGTAAAACGTAAGGTGCCGGTGGGTAGCCTTCCCATGGATGTAGGCGTGGTCGTGAACAATGTAGGCACGGCAGCGGCTGTCTATGATGCCTTGATGTACGGCAAGCCGCTTATCGAGCGTGTTGTAACTGTAAGCGGTAACAGCCTGCGTGAACCCCGGAACCTGATGGTGAGAATAGGGACCTCTTTCAAAGAGGTGCTGGAGCAGTGCGGTGGATTAAAAGAGGATACGGATATAGAGGTTATCAGTGGAGGTCCCATGATGGGCGTATCTCAGACCACCCTGGATGTTCCGGTTATCAAGGGTACGTCCGGGATCACCGTCCTTCCCGGCGGTGATTTGAAGAGGGACGTTTACCGGTCCTGTATAAGATGTGCAAGCTGTGTTGAGGCGTGTCCTATGGCCCTTATGCCATACAGGCTCGGCGATCTGGGAAGGGTGGAGAGGATAGAGGAGTTCAAGGACTGGGGTGGGTTAAGCTGTATCGAGTGCGGCTGTTGCTCCTTTGTCTGTCCTTCGAAGAGGCCGCTTGTACAGTGGATAAGGATCGGCAAGATAAAGGTGAGGGAGTCGGAGAGACCGGGCACCGCTTAGCCGTGTAGATGGAGTCAGGACCTGACTTTACCATGCGGACGTAAGGACTAAAAAGATGGAAAAGGAAGCTAAAGAGCAGGAGTCGGCCGTTGGCCTTATAATCACATCGTCTCCCCATATCCTTAAGGAGACGAGCATACCGAAGATAATGCATACGGTCATAATGGCGCTGATACCTGCCATGGCCGTGAGTATATACTTCTTCAGGTTGCGGGCGGTAATAATGATCGTTACCTGCACTCTAGCCAGTATGTTGACGGAGGCGTTCTTTCAGAGGCTCAGGAAGAGACAGGTGACGGTATACGACGGGAGTGCCATCATAACGGGTATACTCCTGGCATTGACGTTGCCCCCAAGCTTTCCTGTATTCGGTGCGGTATTGGGGGCGGTGTTCGCCGTTGCGATAGGCAAGCAGTTTTTTGGAGGCCTTGGATACAATATCTTCAACCCGGCCCTTCTGGGGAGGGCATTTCTGCAGGCCACGTATCCGGTTCTTATCACTACCTGGACGGAGCCCTTCGCAAAGAAGGGAGTAGATGCCATCGCGACGGCAACGCCCCTTGCGCTCATGAAGTTCGAGGGAAAGATGGTTCCCCTCCTGGATCTCTTCTTCGGTAATACATCGGGTTCCCTCGGCGAGACGTCCGCCTTGGCCATCATTATCGGGGGACTTTACCTGAGGTATAAGGGGTATATAAACTGGAAGCTCCCGCTTGGTTACCTGGGGGCGATATTCGTATTCGGCGGAATATTCTGGCTGATCAATCCGGCCAAGTACCCTGTTCCGGTCTTTCATATACTGGCCGGCGGTGCGATGTTGGGGGCATGGTTTATGGTTACCGACATGGTTACTTCCCCTGTAACCGTCTTGGGGCAATGGATCTTTGTCATAGGCGCAGGTTTCCTTGTGGTGATCATAAGGCTCTTCGGGGGGCTGCCTGAAGGGGTTATGTACTCCATCCTTCTGATGAATGCCATCGTACCCCTGTTGAACAGATGGACCAAGCCGAAGATATTCGGAGAGGTGAAATGAAGGGCAGGCCGATCGGATTGATAGTGGTTCTGACAGCCACCGCCGTCATCATCGGCGGCGTACTGGCCGTTGTGTATCGTTTGGCGGAGCCTAAGATAGAGGCGAACAGGCTTCTGGAGGAGAAGAGGGCCATATTTGCCGTGCTCCCTGAGGCGAAGGACTATGAGGTAATAGAAAAGACTGTGGCCGGTGACAAGGGTATGGAGAAGGTGAGGATATTCAAGGGTTTTAATGAAGACGGCGGTGTGGTAGGGTATGCCTTCATAGCCAGGGGGCCCGGTTTTCAGGGGATCATTAAGATGATGGTGGGACTTCACCCGGACTACTTAAGGCTCCATGGTATGCAGGTGCTGGATCAGGTGGAGACACCCGGTTTGGGCAATAAGATAGTGGAGGACGAGTTCCTTGATCAGTTCAGGGGCCTTGAGATACTGCCCCAAATAGAGTATCTTAAGAATAAAAAGCCCGAGAAGCCGAACCAGATAAGGGCAATCACCGGCGCGACGATATCGTCCAAGGCGGTTGCGCGGATAATAAACAGCGAGGCTAAGAGGGTGGTGTCCATTTTAAAGGCGAGTGAATAACTCTCCCGTTGGACCATAGGTGGGAATTATGGCCGTTTCAAAAAGCGTACTGGAAGAGTTTACGAAAGGACTGTGGTCGGAGAATCCTGTTATTAAGGCCCTGCTGGGCCTGTGTCCCACCCTTGCCGTTACCAATTCAGCGCTAAACGGCCTGTCGATGGGTCTGGCCACCACATTCGTACTCATCTCTTCGAGCACGATTGTTTCCATTATTAAGAGGGTCGTTCCGGCGCAGGTAAGAATCCCTACTTTCATCGTCATTATCGCCGGCTTCGTAACGGTGGCCGACATCTTTTTAAAGGCCCAATTCCCTCCAATATCCAAGTCCTTGGGTCCGTACGTTCCCCTGATAGTCGTTAACTGCCTTATACTCGGCAGATCGGAGATCTTCGCCTCTAAACACTCTGTCGGGATGTCGATCATAGACGCCTTAGGTATGGGTGTGGGCTTTTCAGGCACCCTCGTCGTGCTGGGTTCGATCAGGGAGATACTCGGTTCCGGAAGCCTGTTTAATTTCAAGTTCCTTGCTGAAAGCCTCTTTACTCCATGGGTGGTCATGGTGCTTCCGGCAGGCGCTTTTCTTACTCTCGGCTTCCTTATAGGCATGATAAATTTCATATCCAGCAGAAAAGGCTCTAAAGGGCGGGCACAGCCATGAAACTGTTAATGATATTTATATCCGCGGCTATCGTGAATAACTTTGTCCTTACCTACTTCCTTGGTATATGTCCTTTTCTGGGTGTGTCAAGGAGGTTGGATACCGCGGTAAATATGGGGTTTGCGACCACATTCGTCATGACCCTTACCGCGGCTATAACGTGGTTGATACATAAGTATATTCTTGTAGCCTTCAACGTGCCGTTCCTGGAATATGTGACGTTTATTATAGCCATCTCTTCACTGGTCCAATTCGTGGAGATGTTTATCAGGAAGATGAGCCCGCCGCTGTACAGGAGTCTGGGCATCTTTCTGCCGCTTATAACCACGAACTGCGCCATACTTGGGCTCGCCCTGTTTGCGGTTCTTAGGGAGTATACCTTTCTGGAGAGCATATTCTTTGGTGTCGGGGCCGGTGTGGGTTTCACAATAGCCCTGGTCATAATGGCCGGTATAAGGGAAGAGCTGGAGTTCGCTGACGTGCCTCAATCCCTGCAGGGCGCCCCTATGACGTTGCTGGTGGCCGGCATGCTGGCCCTTGCGTTCATGGGATTCGCGGGACTTCTGTCTGTGTAGCCTTGGAACGGGAAAGTATGGTATAGTGCTATCGATATGAACACAACACTGATCATAGCCATATTCGCCATGGGGGGGCTTGGAATATTCTTCGCCATCTTTCTGGCGGTTGCAAGCACCAAGCTCAAGGTTGAAGAGGATCCGATGCTGGAGAAGGTCCTTGAGGAACTGCCGCAGACAAACTGCGGAGCATGCGGATATCCCGGTTGTGTAGCCCTGGCGGAGAAGATGGTCAGCGGCGAGGCCGCTGTTAACGCCTGTGTGGCGGGGGGGCAGGAGATTGCCGACCATGTCGCCGGTATACTTGGGATTGAGTCGAAGAAGGCTGACAGGATCGTGGCGGTAGTGCTGTGCCATGGTGGAGATAATGAGACCACGAAGAACGCAAAGTACAGAGGTGAGCGGACCTGTGCCGCTGCGGACCTTACCGGAGGTGAGAAGGCTTGTACTTACAGTTGCCTTGGTTACGGGGACTGCGTCGATGCCTGTCAGTTCGATTCGATGGCGATGAACGACAACGGCCTTCCGATCGTCTTCCACGACGCCTGTGTCGGATGTGGCGCGTGCGCAAGGGCCTGTCCAAGGGGTATAATAGAAATGCACCCGGAGGAACACAAACTCTTTGTTTACTGCAAGAATAAGGATAAAGGGGCTGCGGCAAAGAAGGCATGCTCCGTTGCATGCATTGCCTGCAA
>WGFD01000323.1 GCA_015492395.1 Deltaproteobacteria bacterium
GCCGTTGCCTGTCCTGGCCGTCGTTCCCCACTTCACCGTCGCAGGGGGAGGGGGGAAAAGGGCGAATAAACCAAATGCCGCGGATTCACGCAGATGAACGCAGATTTATTTATAGTAGTAAGAAACATCGGCACTGACAGGTGTAAATCCGTGGCCAAAATATGATGAGCATCAACCAGATTTATCGGATATTGCCGTGGATTCACGCGGATGGGCATGGAGTTATTAACTATCAGGGTTTGCCGATATGAGGCCGACGATATGAGAGTGACAAAAGGGGGTGTATGGGCCGTGGGAAGCGGAAAGGGCGGCGTGGGCAAGAGCCTGATCGCCTCAAGCCTGGCCGTGCTCCTCTCCGAAAGCGGAAAGAGGGCACTTCTGATAGATACTGACCTGGGCGCCGCGAACCTTCATACATTCCTGGGAGAGGAAGAGGGAAGGTTTACTCTCTCCGACTTCCTGAAAGGGGAGGTTATTGATATTGAGTGCCTTGTTAAGAGGACCTTCCTGCCCAACCTGGACCTCGTGAGCGGCGCCGGTGATTCGCTGGATATCGCGGATCTCGACTCCGCCGCCCTGGAGAGATTGGAGAAGTTGGTAAGCTGGGCGGGACACTATGACTACACCATCATAGATGTCGGGCCGGGCACCTCCTCGGCCATCCTCGACATCTTCTCCATGGCCGATGAGGGGATGCTCGTCACCACACCCGAGCCCACATCTATAGAGAACACCTACCGCTTCTTGAAGTGCCTCTTCCTGAGGCGTATGAAGAGGGCCATAGAGTCACGGGGGAACGGCGAGTTGAGGTCCTTCCTGAGGAGGGCGCTGAACGGCAGGGACAGCCTTAGGCCCAGGACCATTGCCGCCCTTATCTGTAAGGTGAATGGGTTGAGCAGGAAAGACGGGGAGGCGTTGAGCGGCATACTCGGGGATCCGGTCGTATCGATAATCGTCAACCAGACATACGGTTGGGAGGATAGTGAATTGGGTGTATACATGAGCAGGGCCTGTAAGGACTTCTTCGGCATAGGGGTTGGGTGTCTCGGGCATGTGCCGTTTGAGCGCGGCGTGATGGATTCCGTACGCGCAAGGCGACCCTTTGTGCTGAGCCACCCCGCCGGAGCCGCAGCTGGGGCCATTGGATATTGCCTTAAGTCGCTGCTCTATAAAGAGAGGATGGTGGCGGGTGAGGTGCTTATTGCCTAGCCTGAGAGGCAACGCTATGAACCGGATGGAAAAAGGCAACTACTACGAGCTGTTGGGTGTAATGCCGGGGGCAACTAAGGATGAGATAGACGACGCCTTCAACCAGGCGAAGTCACTCTACGGCAAGGGATCCGCCGCGCTCTACTCCCTCTTCTCTCCGGAGGAGCGGGAAAAGAGGCTTGAGATCATTGTCGAGGCATATAACACCCTCAGCGATCCGGCCAAGAGGCATGCCTATGATGCCGGACTCGCGGACCCAGCCGCAAAGGGTGTGACCGGCGCCGTAGAGAAGGGTGGAAAGGGCCTTCCGGCGGACAGGTACGGTATAAGGTTCGACTTTGCCGGCAAGCTTACGGTCATGGAGGGGGGGGATCCCTTTGCCGCCGACCAGTACCGTATCCTATACACTAAACTTGAAAAGATAAGCCTAGAACGTTCGCTCAGGGCATTCGCCGTAACCAGCGCGGTAAAGGGGGAGGGCAAGTCGGTAACCTCGGTCAATCTCTCGTACATCATGGCCTGTGAGTTCAAGAAGAGGGTAATACTTGTCGAGTGCGATCTCAAGAACCCATCCATATCGGGCTACCTTAAGGATAGCGGAAGAAACAGGGGCCTGGTGGATCTTCTCTCCGGGGAGGCGGAGCTGGAGACGGCGGCAGGCAGGATTGGGGATAGTTCGCTCTACATCCTTCCGGCCGGCCGCGCCGTCAAAAACTCTTCCGAGTTGCTCAGCTCGGCCGGGATGAAGGCTGTGATGGAGAGGCTAAAGAGAGAGTTTGACTATGTGATAGTCGACTCCACGCCTATCCACCCTCTTGCGGATATGAACATCCTGAGCGCCATAGTTGATGGAATGGTGCTAGTCGTAAGGGCGAACATGACCCCGAAGGACATTGTGCTGAAGGCCGTGGGTTCCATCTCGGGCGGCAATATGGTCGGAATAGTCCTCAACGACGCCGATGTGAGGAATAAAAAGTACTACTACTATTAAGGAGAGAGATGTACTACTTCTTCAACAGATATCTGTCGCGAAAGACGGTCCTGCTGTGGGTCTTCGAGGGGCTCCTGATCTTTTCTGCGATCCTCTCTGTCGCCGCCGTGCGTTTCGGTCTGGACATATCGGTCGTTATGGATTATGACCCGTACTTATTCAAGACGATCCTTATGACGGCTGTATACCTGATATCTCTCTATATATTCGATTTCTACAGGCCGGAGTACTGCCGTCCGGGCCAGCAGATGATTCTCAAGCTCTTTCAGGCGACTATGGTATCGGCCGTATTCCTCTTCAGCATCTACTTCCTCTTTCCGGAGGTAAAGACATGGCGCGGGATATCACTGGGCACCGTGCTTGCTGTCCCGTTGCTCCTCATAGGCTGGCGCAAGCTGCTCTCCAGGTGGCCTGACGCCGGGCTCTCCGAGGAACGGGTGCTGATAGTGGGCAGCGGTGACTTTGCCAGGAAGATTGGATCGGATATATATTCACAGACCGGAAACGGGCTCAGACTCGTCGGTTTTATAGACGATGACCCTGCCATGCTGGGGAAGTCTATAGTCAATCCCGGGGTCATCGGCGGTTACGGCGACATAGCGAGGCTCGCCGGCGATAAGGGGATAAGCAGGATAATAGTGGCGCTCCCAGACAGGCGGGCGAAGCTGCCCATGTCGGCGCTCCTGGACTGCAAGCTGAAGGGCGTCACCATCGAGGAGGGTGAGACGTTCAAGGAGCGTATCTCCGGC
>WGFD01000324.1 GCA_015492395.1 Deltaproteobacteria bacterium
CCTTCTGGAAAGGTATCCATCTTCCGGACTTGAAGGCACGGACACCCGGTATACGTCGACCCCGGCCATTCCAAGTTGTCTATTACCCCTCCCGCGTCAATGTTCTCAGTGGTGAATATCCTGGAGAAGTTTTCCTGAAGATGACTATAAAGCTCCGGCCTGCTTTCTACCGGTACTCCCATCGGTTCGGAGAGCGCATCGAGTAATTCTCCATGACCCACTGCTACATCTCTGGCTTGGAGACTATCTTTGTAGCCGGTTTGCGGTTGGATGCGCCGGGTCTAATTCCAAATGTCTTGTTGCCGGAGATACCGTTGAGGGAAGTAATCGCCAGTTGGGCGAGCGAACTGTCATTGTTTTCGATCAGCATCGAACCAAGACCGCATCCAGTATTCTCCTGAGCTTTACTTGCAGCCCTTACGTCAGAGATACTAAAGGCAAGAACAAACGTTGCGAACGCAAAGCTTATAATAATTTTCCCATATTTATTTCCTCCTCCCTTGCACGATGCTTCACAGCCTTCGAAACCAACTATACATCAACCTATTGCATTCCCAAGCCGGTTTTCAACGCATAAAGGGACAGTATGATGGGTGTCCCCTTTTCTCAGCTGTTGACAGAGATCTCTATTTATAATATCCTTCCCCTGGCACATGGATACCGGGAAGATCAAATTCGACGAGAAGGGCTTGGTACCGGCAATAGCTCAGGACTGGCAAACCGGAGAAGTGCTTATGCTCGCTTACATGAATGCGGAGGCCATAGAAAAGACCGTCTCCACGGGCAGAGCCCACTACTTCAGCCGTTCCAGGAACAGCCTCTGGCTCAAGGGTGAGACCTCCGGTCACACCCAGGATGTCAGGGCCATCTATTACGACTGTGACGGCGATGCGCTCCTCCTCAAGGTAAAGCAGACCGGCGCAGCCTGCCACACCGGGGAGAGGAGCTGCTTTTACAGAAGACTCGATCCTGAGGGGTTGCCGGATACCGAAGCCGGTCCCTCGATAATAAGTGAACTGTATAAGGTGATATGCGAGAGGAAGAAGGCCTCTCCCGAAACATCTTACGTGGCATCTCTCTATGCAGGGGGAACGGAGAGGATACTGGAGAAGGTGAAGGAGGAGTCGGAGGAGTTTATAGAGGCATCAAAGAGCGGAGGGGCAAAGGAGATGGTGCATGAACTGGCGGACCTGTTCTTCCACACAGTGGTAGCCCTTGGGGAAAAGGATATACCGGTGGAGAGGCTTTATGGAGAACTGCGTAGACGGTTCGGGATCTCCGGGATAGCAGAGAAGAGGGCAAGGACCGGTGGAGGTAAGGAAAATGAGTGACTGTATCTTTTGCAAGATAGTGTCCGGGGAAATGCCGGCCACCATCATCGAGGAGTCGGAAGGACTCATCGCCATAAAGGACGTTCACCCACAGGCGCCTGTGCACCTGTTGATCATGCCGAAAAGGCACTTCCGCTCCCTTCTGGAATGCGATGATGAAGCGCTCCTTGGAAGGATGCTCTCCATGGCAAAGGGGTTGGCGGAAGAACAGGGTGTCGCGGCCGGCGGTTTCAGGGTGCTGATAAACACCAACAAGGATGGTGGCCAGACCGTCTTTCATTTGCATATGCACCTGCTTGCGGGGAGGCAACTCGCGGGCGAAATGGGGTAACGCTAGCGGTACCGTGTACGACAACCTACCGCTTCTTCGCCGTCCTCTTTACTGCCTTCTTGACGGCTCCGGTGGGCGCTTTGCCTTCAGCCGCACCCTTCCCGGTCCTCTGTACCGCGGGACACTTTTCGCTCTCTCTGATTATCTTCTTATAGGTCTTTATGTCACCCCTTTTAGCCTTTACTATTCCCCTTATCAGGGACTTTGTCTCCTTGTGCGCGATAAGCGAGATGGCGTCCTGAAGCTTGGCGAGGATCTTCTCTTCACGCACCAAGACATCCTTAAGCGCCGTTATCGATTTAGCCATCAACCCCTCCTCCGTCTTACGTATTTTACTCTGCCGCGTATACACTTCCGGTTCTTCCCGCTCCCCATAAGAAAAAGGCCCACCCTGACCAGGGTGGGCCTTTTAACTTAAATCCCGCAGCGTCCTACTCTCCCACACAGTTACCCGTGCAGTACCATCGGCCCTGGAGGGCTTAACTTCCGTGTTCGGAATGGGAACGGGTGTATCCCCTCCGGTAAGGCTACGGGAAGTCTTATATACAGTATTACAATGACAATCGAATAGGGCTTTAAGGACGAATCGAATCTGAACTATAGCATAATTTATGGTCAAGCCTCACGGTCGATTAGTACCGGTTAGCTCTACATCTTACGATGCTTACACATCCGGCCTATCAAACTCGTAGTCTCCAAGTGACCTTCAGGAGCCTTGCGGCTCGGGAGATCTAGTCTTGGGAGGGGCTTCCCGCTTAGATGCTTTCAGCGGTTATCTCTTCGGCACATAGCTACCCAGCGTTGCCCCTGGCGGGACAACTGGAACACTAGAGGTGCCGCCGTCCCGGTCCTCTCGTACTAGGGACAGCTTCCCTCAACTCTCCTACGCCCACGGCAGATAGGGACCGAA
>WGFD01000325.1 GCA_015492395.1 Deltaproteobacteria bacterium
TAAAACAGGCTGGAAGTTGACATAATGTTGATCTGCTGTCAATGAACAGGCTTTCCCGGCCGACTATACAGAGGATTGCAGGATTTAGGTTCTAAATTATTCACGGACGAAAGAGAAAGGTGCGATTTTCCTCTTTCTTGCGTTTTCGATGGATTACAGCAGTATGCCGCGGAAGATCTGAATAAATCCAACCTTTCTTAAATACTATTCCAGGGGAGGTGGGCCATGCCTAATGAAGAGAAGATGGTTACTTTGAGTGTAATTAAGGCGGATATAGGTGGCTTTGTAGGCCACTCAAGCTTCTATCCTGAGCTCCTTGATACGGCGAAGGAGCGGCTGAACCATGCAAAGGAGAACGGAGTGATCAAGGACTTCCACGTATTGAGGTGTGGCGATGACCTGGAGTTGATAATGACGCATGAAAAGGGGTGTGATAGCGGCGAGGTACATGAACTTGCATGGAACACGTTCTATAGGTGCACGGAGGTAGCCAGGGAGTTGAAGCTCTATGGCGCCGGTCAGGACCTGCTTGGGGATGCCTTCTCGGGGAATATCAAGGGTATGGGCCCCGGTGTGGCGGAGATGGAGTTCAAGGAGCGGAAGAGCGAACCTATAATCGTTTTCATGGCCGATAAGACCTCAGCCGGGGCATGGAACCTGCCGATTTACCGGATCTTCGCAGACCCCTTTAATACCGCGGGTCTCATTATAGACCCGACTATGCTTGAGGGTTTTGTTTTCGATGTCCTTGATGTTAAAGAGGGAAAGTCGATAACCCTAGCATGTCCAGAGGAAACTCACCTGCTCCTCGCCTTGATAGGGGCCGTAGAGAGGTACATTGTGCGCTCCGTTTACAGGAAAAAGGATAATGAGATAACCGCCGTGGCGTCGGTGCAGCAGTTGAGCCTCATAGCCGGCAAGTATGTGGGAAAGGATGATCCCGTGATGGTAGTAAGGTGCCAGTCGGGCCTCCCTGCGGTGGGAGAGGTGCTGGAGCCATTCACCATGCCGCATCTTGTTATGGGATGGATGCGCGGTTCACACCATGGCCCCTTGATGCCGGTTCCCTTCTATGAGGCGAATCCGTCCCGTTTCGATGGTCCCCCCAGGGTCATAGCCGCAGGCTTCCAGATGTATAACGGTTATCTGCTAGGTCCGCACGATATGTTTGATGATCCCGGTTTCGACGAGGCAAGGCAGGAGGCAAACAGGGTGGCTGGATACATGAGGAGGCACGGTCCTTTTCAGCCTCACCGTCTCCCCTTGGAAGAGATGGAGTATACTACCCTTTCCGGTGTGTTGGAAAGGCTCAGGGACAGGTTTAAAGCGGCACAGTGAGATCATTGAAAAGGCGGGGCGGGGGTTGTAGTGAAAGCACTATTCCCCCCGGCAAGCTGCCCATCGGACTCCTGGATAGACTGGTCAAGAGATATACCGATACCTCCAACGGGGTGGTTGTCGGCGCATCCATAGGTGTCGATGCAACGGTCATAGACTTTTCAGGCCGCTATCTCATTGCCAAGACGGATCCGATTACATTTGTCGCCGATGATGTGGGGCTTTATGCCATATGTGTAAATGCAAATGACATTGCGGCCATGGGGGGGATACCCAAGTGGTTTCTCGCGACTATACTCCTGCCTGAGAAGGGTACAACGGAGGCCAGAGCACGGGAGATATTCTCCCAGCTCGCCAGGGCGTGCCGCGGCATGGACGTGGCCTTTTGCGGCGGTCATACGGAGATAACCTTCGGTATAGACAGGCCGATTGTTGTCGGACAGATGCTGGGGGAGGTTGATAAAAAACGGCTTATAACGGCCGGAGACGCCAAGGCGGGTGATGATGTGGTCATTACGAAGGGGATAGCCATAGAAGGAGTCTCGATAATAGCCAGGGAAAGGGGAGAGGAGTTGAAAGGCGGATTCCCTGCAAGATTCATAAGGAAGTGCGCTGCTTTCGTTAAGATACCTGGCATTTCTGTCCTGAAAGACGCCCGGATTGCTACCGGAGCCGGGGGGGTGCACGCCATGCACGACCCTACGGAAGGTGGTCTGGCTACAGGTCTTTATGAGCTTGCTGCAGCGTCTAATGTCGGTGTTGAGGTTGACAACGATAGGATACCCATACTGCCGGAGTGCAGGAGATTATGCGACTACTTTTCTCTGGAGCCTTTTGGACTCATTGCCTCAGGGGCGCTGATAATCGCTTCAAACCATAAGTATACGGCAAGGATTTTGAGAGCTCTGGAGAGAGCGGGGGTATTGGCGAGGGTTATAGGTAAGGTGACTGCGAAAAAGATGGGTGTGAAGATACGTAGGGATGGCAAGCTCAGGCCGCTTTTGCCGTTTGAAAGGGACGAGATAACAAAGATTCTTTAGTATCCTTGCAACAAGAGAGCCGGCCCGGCCGGTCTTGTTGATATATTCGCATGCAGGGGCAGGACAACGGCGGACCGGGTAGCAACGCTGGCATGCATAGTGATGACACCCCTATAAAAAATATCAGGAGGAGTATTTCATGAGCAAGAGGTATTCACCAAGTACGACGAAGAAGGCCATCGATACTTACAATGATCCCTACCTTCCAAAAGGGGGTATACATGACATGGCAATATGCAGGAAGTGCCATGCCATATACCATAATAAGAGATGGTATATGGATAAAGCCCTCTACAAGAGGCGGAGGAATGACAAGGCAAGTCTCAGGGTACTATGCCCGGCGTGCCGGAAGATAAAGGACAACTACGCCGAGGGCTTTGTGATGCTGAGTGGAAAGTACTTAATGGAACATAAGCAAGATATCCTCAACCTGGTGAAGAATGAGGAAGAGAAGGCCATGGCAAAAAACCCCCTCGAAAGGATCATAAACTTGGATGAGAAGGATAGGTCTGTGGAGATAACGACCACACACGAGAGGCTCGCCCAGAGGATAGGCAAGAAGATACATAAGGCCTGCCAGGGGGAGTTACAGATAAAGTGGACGAAGGATAAGTTGACACGGGTGACATGGAGGAGGTAGGGACCTTTCCAGTAAAGGCCGAGGATGCTCAGTGGATGAAAAGGCGAGGCGAATGGACTCCCTCCGGCTTGTTGCAGGGAACTTCTATGTGACGGGATAACAAGATGGAGGCCAGGCTCTACACAAAAGGGGGGAACACCTATGCCGTCTGCCACCTATGCGCGCATCGCTGCAGGATCGCCGATGGCAAGAAGGGCATATGCGGCGTGCGTGAGAATAGGGGAGGGGTGCTGGATACGCTTGTCTATGGAAGATTAATAGCCCGGCACATCGACCCGGTAGAGAAGAAGCCGTTTTTCCATGTCCAGCCGGCCAGCCTTTCCTACTCCATCGCTACGGTAGGGTGCAACTTCAGATGTCTCCATTGTCAGAACTACGATATCTCACAGATGCCGAAGGACTCTAAGCGGATAATAGGAGAGGAGGTCGGTGTAGAGGATGTGGTTGCCGCGGCCCTGCGCGGGGACTGCAGAAGTATCGCCTATACCTATACCGAGCCTACCATATTCTTTGAGTTTGCCTATGATTGTATGTCACTGGCGAGGGAGAAGGGGCTCAAGAACCTCTTTGTCACGAATGGGTATATGACCAGGGAGTGTCTGGATGAGTTGAACGGTTTGCTCGATGGGGCAAACGTGGATGTCAAGGCCTTTACGGATGAATTTTACAAGAGGGTCTGTGGCGCCAGGCTTGCGCCTGTTCTCGATTCGGTGGAGTATATGAGGAGTATGGGGATATGGGTGGAGGTAACCACCTTGGTGATACCTACGCAGAATGATTCGGAGGAAGAGCTTCGCGAGATCGCCCGCTGGATATACGGCGTCGACAAGAGTATGCCGTGGCACATAAGCGCCTTCTATCCTACCTATAAGATGAATGACCTGCCGAGGACCCCGGTCTCTATATTGGACAGGGCGCGGGATATAGGTCTGGAAGAGGGTCTCAGGTATGTTTACACCGGGAATGTGCCCGGGGATCCAGGAGAGTCAACCTATTGTTACAACTGTGGAAGAAAGATCATAGACAGGTACGGCTTTACAGTTGCAAGTAATGAACTTAAGAAGGCAAAGTGCCCTTATTGCGGATCCGAGATAGATGGAATAGATCTATAATCCTCTGCCTAAGACCGGCGACGGTCTTCCAGCCGACATACGCCCTACCTTAATGGGGAAAGCACAATAAAAAGCTCCAGATGCAAGACGAGCGAATCCTGAGATACGGCCCTGCCTGCCGCGTCGCAGGCAGGGCCGTACCGAGACATATGCCGCAGTGACCTGTCTTTCTGCCTGTGCGTATCCGCACGCAGACAGCCCCGTCTGGCGGTCGGACAGGTGCGTCGCAGGCAGGCTAATGATGAGGCACAACACAGCAGATGGACTTTTTACGAAGCAGTTATTTTTTCCTTAGATATATGCTAAAACTGCCGATAAACTGGGTGCTGCACTTTGGTTCCACTGGATGGAGGGCGGGCCTTGGGAAGTCATGAGTCTGGTATCTATCGGACGTAAGCATTGGTGTCGTACTGCCGTTGGCTATCAATCAGCTTGCGCAGAGGATCATGAGAAGATGTCTGGAATTTTACATTAAAGCGGCGATTGTAAACCAAAAACCTTACTGTTACATGAAAATGGGGAGGTCCTCTGGCTATGGTGGAAAGGAGCAGCGACGGGATACTGGTATTGGATAGGGAGTGGACTGTCCGCTACCTAAACCCCTCCGCCGAGCTTATATTGGGCCGCAGGCGGAGTGAACTTGTAGGTGAGCGCTGCATGTTTCCGGTCTCCATGGGAGAGACTACGGAGATCCACATCGAGAGGAGTGCGTGGGGCGTGGCATCTGTCGAAGTGCGGGCGGCGGAGATCCGTTACCAGGGGAAACTGCTGTATATAGTCAACCTGCATGATATTACCCGGAAGAAGAGGAGGGAAGGGCGGCTTATGGAGTTGACTGAATGCCTTCTCTCCTTCGGTCCGTATGCACGGGAGAATATACAACGGCTCGCCGCCCTTTGCGGCAAACTGCTAGGGGGGGACAGGGTGCTGTATGTGCACCATGACGGGGAACGGTTGACTTCCTGGGCCGAGTGGAATATGCCGCCGGATTTCGATATCCACTCCACCGGACTCGGGCGCTTCTGCTATGAGATAACTGTTGAGAGGAGTGGTCTTGCGACCGTTATACCAAACCTTCCGGAGATGGTGGACGGAAGGGAATCCCGCTGTATGAGGGAGCACGGCCTGCAAACCTTCCTTGGATGCTCTGTAAGACTCGATAACGGGCAGGCCGGTTCTTTGTGCGTATTTTTCGCGGAAGAGGTTCTCCCCGGCGAAGAGGAAAAGGGGCTGATGGGAACTATTGCCTCGGCCATAGGGGTCGAGGAGAGCCGTTACTACTCTGAAGAGTTGCGCCAGGAGAGTATCCAGAAAGTGCATATGGCCTACCGGCAGGCAACGATATACGCACAGGAGTTGAATATCAAGGTCAATGAGCTGAAGGCGAGGGAGGCTGAGCTCAAGAAGCTTTCCCTGGCTATCGAGCAGAGTATAAATGTCATAATCATTACGGATCCGGAGGGCAGGATAGAGTATGTCAACCCCGTGTTCGAGGAGACCACCGGATATTCGAAGGAGGAGGCTGTCGGACAGACGCCGAGCATAATCAGTTCGGGAGAAACCCCGCAGTCACAGTACGAGGAGTTATGGAGGACCATATCCGCGGGCAAGACATGGCAGGGTGTCTTCAAAAACAGGAAGAGATGCGGGCAGTATTACTGGGTTAACGGGATAGTGGTTCCAATCAAGGATGACAGAGAGAGGATCACTCATTTCCTCTCTATACAGGAGGACATTACCGAGAGGATGAGGTCTGCCGAGCAGATCAGATACCTGGCCTCTTATGATGGCCTGACGGGGTTGGTCAACCGTGCAAGGTTCCTGGAGGTGGTACAGCGGGACATATCCCATGTCCAGTCCGATAGATATACCTGTGCGGTATTCATTATAGATATCGATGATTTCAAACTGATAAATAACACGCTTGGCCATAAAGTGGGTGATGCGGTGCTGTGCCGTGTGGCCGGGTTCCTTCAGGATATCGTAGGTGACATGGATACAAGCTACGAAAAGGGTGCGAGAAGGGACAGCCTTGTGGCACGTCTTGGAGGTGATGAGTTCGCCGTGTATATGACACATATTAATGAAGTGGGGGTTGTGGATGCCGCATACAACATCCGGATGGCATTAGAGAACCTCAATCCCCCGGATGTGCTGGAACGTATAAGTGTGAGCATAGGCGTGGCAATGTATCCGAGGCATGCGGCTAATGTGTCGGAACTACTCAGGAAGGCGGATGCCGCCCTGAACCGCGCCAAGGAGCCTGACAAGTCCAGGTGCCATCTGTATGTCACGGAAGACAACGACTTGGAAGAGGTCCACTCCAGGTTGACTTGGAAAGGGCGCATACAGAAGGCGCTTACAGAGGACAGGTTTGAGCCGTGGTTCCAGCCCATCCTCGACCTTAAGGAGAACAGGATACACCACTACGAGGCCCTTGCGCGAATGCGCGATGAAGATGGAAGGATCCTCCCTCCCGGAGTCTTTATCGATACGGCCGAGAGGTTCGGTTTGATAGGCCTCATCGACAGGGTCATGATGGAGAAGACGATGAAGTTCCAGGCCGAAGCGTCCCGCAGGGGGATGGATCTGACCTTCGACCTCAATCTCTCCGGAAAGGACCTTGGAGATGCCGAACTGCTTTCCAGCATCAAGTCTAAACTGCACGAGACCGGGGCGGATCCAAGCAGATTGGTCTTTGAGATAACGGAGACCTCCGCGGTCCATGATCTTAGCATGGCGATAGAGTTCGTAGACTCCTTGAAGTCCATTGGTTGCCACTTTTCACTTGATGATTTTGGTGTTGGGTTTACTTCTTTCGTATATCTGAAGGAACTGGGGGCGGGTTATATCAAGATAGACGGTTCCTTTATAAGGAACCTGCACAATAACAGGAACGACAGGCTACTGGTTCAGGCTATTACTACCGTTGCCCAGGGGATGGGTATCAAGACGATTGCGGAGTATGTGGAAAAGGAAGAGACGGTGCACGTCCTTAAAGAGATAGGGGTCGACTATGCGCAGGGATACTTGGTAGGGATGCCGCATCCCGTCATCAAAGACTGTTGGACCTGACAGATCACAATCTCACGGCGATTCCCTTGTCCTTGAGAAACTCCTTAGTTTCCCGGATGGTATATTCCCCGAAGTGGAATATCGAGGCAGCCAGTACGGCATCGGCAGCGCCCATGCAAAGCGCCTCGTAAAGGTGCGCCAGCTTTCCCGCCCCGCCCGAGGCGATAACCGGTATGGTGACGGATTGTGCTACAGCCTTCGTAAGTTCCAGGTCATAGCCTTCTTTTCTCCCATCCATGTCCATGCTGGTCAGGAGAATCTCACCGGCGCCGAGTACTTCGACCTCTTCGGCCCACTTCACCGCGTCAAGCCCTCTCGGGACCCTGCCACCGTGAGTGTATACCTCCCAGCGGGGATGGTTTACGGATCTGGAACGCTTTGCATCTATGGCGACCACTATACACTGGGTGCCGAAACGTTCCGCAGCCCTCTTAACAAACCCTGGATCCGCGATTGCGGCGGTGTTGATGGAGACCTTATCGGCCCCGGCCTTTAGGAGATTTCTTATATCCTCCAGCGTCCCTATTCCGCCTCCTACGGTTAACGGCATGGAAACCTCCTCCGCCGTCCTCTCGACCACCCCGATGATTATGGACCTCTTCTCGTGGGAGGCCGTAATGTCGAGGAATACAAGTTCGTCGGCGCCTTGCTCCTCATAGACCTTAGAACACTCGACCGGGTCTCCCGCATCCCGGAGTTGGACAAAGCTCACCCCCTTTACTACCCTTCCGTCTTTTACATCAAGGCATGGTATGATACGTTTTGTCAGCATGGTGCCGGTCTTAAGCTTTCGCGGTCTCTATGGCCCTGGAGAGTTCTATGGCCCCGGTGTACAGCGCCTTCCCTATTATTACTCCTGCCGCGCCTGTTCCCTTGAGCGCCTCGATGTCTTCGATGCCGGAGATGCCCCCGGAGGCTACTACAGGGACGTTAACACTGTCTGCCATCAGACCGATCCCATCGATGTTCGGGCCGCTGAGAGTTCCATCTCTAGCAATATCCGTATAGATTATGCAGGATACTCCGAGGTCTTCGAGGCGTTTTGCAAGGTCTACGGCCGTGTCTTCCGTTATTTCGACCCATCCCCTGATGGCGACATTTCCTTCTTTTGCGTCTATTCCGACGGCGACCCTGCCGGGAAACTCTCTGCAGAGGGTCTTAAGCAGTCCTTTGTCGTTATATGCGGCGGTGCCGAGGACGACCCTCTTCGCGTTTATTCCTTCAAGGTAGTGCCTGGCTACCTCGATGTTCCTGATGCCGCCGCCTACCTGCACATCGACGGCGATGGAGCCGGTAATCGCCTCGATGGTCTCCAGGTTCTTGGGAGAACCGTCGATGGCGCCATCCAGATCCACCAGGTGTATCAGGCGTGCGCCGGAAGATTCCCACCTCTTTGCCACCTCAGTGGGGACGTCGGAGAAGACGGTTTCCCGGTCCATCTTCCCCTGGATCAACCTGACGCACCGTCCTCCTTTAAGGTCTATCGCAGGTATAATTACCATATTGGATCCTTTCTGAAGCTCGACGTCTTAGTAAAAAGTCCATCTGCCGAATTGTGCTTCTTCTCTGTGATTCTATGTTATTATATTAGAAAATGCTACAGCTAATTTGTTTCCATCCGGAAAGGATCTTCCCCTGCTGCAGGTCGAAGATGCATAGGTGCCCGTGGCGGACAGGCGCGAGACGCGATGCACA
>WGFD01000326.1 GCA_015492395.1 Deltaproteobacteria bacterium
AAAGGAGGCCCGGAAAACCCTTGAGTAGCAAACCTTTTATCACATTTACAGAAAAATGTTGACAGTATCCTTTGAACCAACCGGAGTATTTCGCTGAATCTACTTCCTTGATTATAAAGTTGTATTGCTTTGCAACGTTTTGCATATTCATTTTGATCATTCATCGCCTCTTGCTCCTTCCAAATGTTTTTGGAAGAAGTTTAGGCGATCTTAAATTTGGTTCACGATGTTATTACATTTTTTTGGTATACGATGTTATTACATAAACCCATTAATCACTGGAATTGCTGTCGATTGCCGCCTTGTAAAAGACAGGGCAAGGACAGGGTCAAGCAGTCGAATATCGAAAGAGTAGGGCGCTATTATGACAAGGTATGCCACCAGGAACCTGCTCATAGCTATTTTCCTGCCTGCAATACTTCTTGCACTATGTAAGGCAGAGGTGGAAGCAACCCCCGTCTTCGCGAGAAAGCACAAGACGAGTTGTATGACCTGTCACGAGGCCTTTCCAAAGCTCAACCCCTTCGGTGAATCATACAGAAGGAGGGGTTATCACTTTCCCGGAAACGACAACAAATATGTAAAAGAAAAACCCCTAAAACTCGGGGCGGATGCCTGGAAAAATGTATGGCCGTACGGTGTGTGGCCAAGTGATATACCAGGGGTTCCTCCGGTCGCTCTCCAGGCAAACTTCTTGTACAGATACAAGAACGATGCTCCGGTCAAGCATGACCTCACATTACCGGATGAAATCGAACTCCTATCAAGTGGCACCATTGGTAACGCTATCTCTTTCTTTGCGACCATTGCCCTCGTAGAAGAGGGGAGTGAATTCGGCGGCATCGAGAGGGTATTCATCAGATTCAATGATCTCTTTATGGGAAGTTCTTCCAAGAGCCGTGTCAATCTGACTATGGGTCAATTCGAACCGGCCTTTATAATCCTCTCCAACTTCCGCAGACTGACACATACACCATATATGTCCAATACCTCCCAGGTCGGCAAAAATAACTTCCAGTTCACAAGTCAGAGAGGCCTGGAAGCCAACGGCATATTCAGCGGACGTATTGACTATGCCGTCGGGGTCGTGAACGGGAACGGTACCGAAACACCCGGCAATACCTCCGACAACAACTCCATGAAGGACGTCTACGCATACATAGGCTATAAGTTGGGCGGTTTGACCCTGGACGGCTCAGGCATGACGGAAGAGGATCTGCTGTCCACGCACAGGGACGAGAGGTCAATCCATATGAAGGCCTTCGGTTACATCGGTGAAAACAGATTGGACATGCAACAAGAGGTAAATGACAGGTTCAACCGTTATGGTCTCGGAGTCGATCTGCGTTACGACAACGTAAACCTGCTTGGCACCTTATCCATAGGAAACCATAAAAACCCGAACAACGATTCCAGAAGATACGGCATATTTTCATATACAGTTGAAGCCGACGTCGTGATCTATCCATGGTTGATCGGAATCGCAAGGTATGAGAATGTTGACGTGGATTACTCACCCATGAGAGATGAGGTTGTTCTTGCCGTCGCCGCGCTCCTACGCGCCAATCTGAAGTTGACTATTGAAGGTTCCTTACACACGATGGGTAACGATGGTGACACCGCCATTGCCAGGTTGGATCTTGTATTTTGATACTTTTATTTTTTGGGCTTTACCGATTATACTGCGAGGGGGAAGATATGTGTAATCCATGGAATCTGTTAAATAGGAACTGCAATTTGCTGAGGATAACCTTCTTTGTTCTATCCGTTATCTTGGGATTGGAACTTTGCATTCTCAACGGTCGTACATTTTCAGAGACGATAACGGGTACGGTAAGTTACAAATCCCAGGACGACATAGGCAAGGCCGTGGTCTACATCAAGAAGGCGCCTGGGACCTTCTTTCCTCCGAAAAAACACCCAATAATGGACCAGATAGATCTTACCTTCGTCCCATATGTCCTGCCGATTGTCATTGGAACAACGGTCGATTTCCACAACAGTGATGACGTATTGAACAATATATTCACACCATCATGGACCGGTCGCTACTTCAATCTCGGCACCTACCCAAAGAGCGTTGTCAGGTCCTTCACATTTGACCGCTTAGGCGAAGCCGTCTTGCTCTGCAAGATCCATCCTGAAATGGAAGGCTATATTCTGGTTCTCCAAAATCCCTACTTCGCCGTGCCGGATAAGCATGGTCTATACAGGATAGATGGGGTACCGCCTGGTACATATAAGATCACAATGTGGTATAATAGGAAACCGGGACCGTTAATCAAGATAACCGTTAGCTCAGGCAAAGAGCTGGTAGTGGACTTCAAATAGATTATTGTGACCGTCACGGTTTTCAGTCGATGGTTGAAAAACACGCTTATATCTCACAAACATTCACTTGCCTCATACAGCGTGAAGAAGGCGACCCCGGAAACAAAACGGCGCTGATATGAGAGGACGAAAATGCATTAATAGTACCGTGGTTCATTTAAACCGTAAAACGGTAGCCGCGAACGGTTACAATTTAATGGAGTATATGCCTTGAATCTTACCATAAGGATAAAGCTGATGCTAGGTTTCTTGGCAGTTCTAAGTCTTATGATTCTGGCGAGCGGACTGGCCTATTTTTCATTAACCAATATCAATAATTCCGTAAGCCGGATCCTGGTCCACGCACACAAGTATGACATGGTAGACGGGTTAAGACATGCAATCAAACAGTTTCTCGAAGTCAATGACTCCCTGATCAAGGGACAGATAAAGGATCTTGAGTATTACAACTCATTGGCAACGGGTGTGGAAAAGAGGATTACGTATGTCGGAAAGTTGCACCTCCAGGACGATGAAAAGGCCACACTCATGGCGGTCAACGAGGCATTTGTTTATATTAAAGAAACCACCTACCGGTCATTAAAGAGTGCAACATCTCATAAGACGAATGGAATCACGAAGCTTTTGCGGGATGTCGACAAGTATAAATCCATACTATTGGACAGTGTCGAGGGGCTCTACGATAAGGCATGGCGGGATCTGGACGACATTACACTAATGGTCGATAGAAACATGAAAAGCGGTACACGCCATATTGTTACCTTTGCCTTGATTGCGATCGTCGTAGGGATAGGGATATCGATCTATATATCACGGAAGATAACAACACCACTTCGCACCTTATCAAGAGCGGCAAGCAGCGTAGCCAAAGGAGACCTCGATCAAAAAGTCGCAATAACCACAAGGGATGAGGTCGGAGAGCTGGTAGCCTCTTTCAACCAGATGCTATCCGACCTCAGGGCATCCAGAAGGCAGATAGAAGAGTATAACAGGAAGCTTCAAGAGATGGTTGACGAGAGAACCGTGGAACTTGAAAAAACCAAAGAGTACCTGGAAAATATACTCGAACACTCCGAAGACATGATAATTACCACCACACTCTTCGATGAGATCGTCCAGTTCAATCGGGGAGCCGAACAGAAACTGGGTTACGACAGGAAAAGCATCCTCGGCGCTAGTATCGAGCACCTCTTCATAAATAAGAATATGTACCGCAAGGCAAGAAATAGTGTAATAGAAGAAAATGAGGTGGCCAATTTCGATACGGCACTCATGCAAAAGAACGGCCACATAGTTGGTGTCAACCTGACACTCTCAGCCCTGCGTGACAATAACGGCAATACCATAGGTCTTATAGGCATAGGCCGCGCAACAGGGCAGATAGTCCATGAAAGTTGATCTTGACCGCACACTTTATAACAAGAAGATCGGAACCTCTTCCACTCCACATTATAGCTAGTAGAGGTAAGGGGAAGGCTTATGTCAAGGGGAATTCACCAGAGAATAGCGATCACGATTTTGGCTGTCGGCATGTTTCCTATAATACTAGGGACTTCCTTCTTTTATCTGCAGGGAAGAAAAGAGCTCATGGAATCCGTAGGTCAAGACTTCGCGGTGGTAGCGGAAGAGATCGCCAACAATATTGAAGGCATCATAGATCACTCCATCAATAACGTCCATACCATCGCCTTTTCACCAGTTTTAAGAGAGACACTCAAAAAGGCGAACAGATCATACGGCGGAAAAGAGTCAGATGGCATCCATAGCAGAGCACAAAAACTCGAATCACAATGGATAAGAGATAAACTAAGTGGGGACCTGTTGAAGAGGTATCTTGGAAACCCTGCCGCAACATATCTGGCACATGTACGAAACAACTCAAATGACTTCGAAGAGTTGTTCATAACCGATAATAAGGGCCTATTAGCCGCTTCAGCCAACAAGACCAAATACATCTTTTTTGGCGAGGAGCCATGGTGGCGCGCCGCCTATAGCGACGGCGAAGGAGACACATACGTGGGCGAGATATATCTTGATCCCGATAAAAACCGGTATCTTCAACGCATCGCCCTTCCCATACGGGATGAAGACAGTACCATACTCGGTATTATACATGCAGCAATAACGATCGATAGGATATCGCAGGTCATCCAGAAATTCAGGATCGGCAAGACAGGGCATGCCATGCTGATTAATTCAGCGGCCGTTATTCTTATATGCCCCATCTTCCCTCCGCGGAGCCATAAGGTAACAAACGACTTGATGAAGAATATCACTACACCATCGCATGGCTGGTCAATTGTAAAGGACAACGCCCACGGAGGCAAGAATGCGATCGCCGGTTTCGATTCGATATCCTATTCAATCAAAGACTCCAAAGGTTCTTATGGCGACAGATGGTATATCTTTGTGAGTCAATCGCCTTCGGAGAGTTTTGCGCCCATTCATACCCTCCTGAAAAGGCTGGCATCAATACTATTCTTGTCCGTTATCGTACTATCCGGAATGGGCTTCCTGGCCGCAAGGAGGATTGTGCAGCCTATAAAATCCCTGCAAAAGGGCACGGAAATCATTGGCGACGGCAACTTAAACTACCGTATTGACGTGAGGACCGGAGACGAAATAGAGGCCCTAGCCAATGACTTCAACAAAATGGTGGAACGGATACATATATCCTATTCGGAGCTGGAGCAACGTGTTGCAGACAGAACAAAAGAACTTCAAAGAGGCTATCAGGAGATGGAAACCATTAACCGGCTTAAATCGGAGTTTCTTGCAAATATGTCGCATGAGCTGAGAACACCTCTAAATTCAATACTGGGGTTCTCTGAGATGCTGCAGGAAAGCTTGATGGGAGAACTGAACGATAAACAGCGGGAATACATAGGATATATACACAAAAGCGGTAAACACCTCCTTGAGTTGATCAATGACATCCTTGATCTCTCGAAGATAGAGGCAGGCAAGATGGAAGTAACCCCGGAACAATTTTCTGTGCGGAAGTCGATCGACGAAGTATACTCCATCATCCATCCCCTCGCCAGCAAAAAGAGGATCTATATACACCTGGATATATCAGACAGTGTCTATGACATCGTGGCGGATAAGAGGATGTTTAAGCAGATCATGTACAACCTTTTGAGCAACGCAGTCAAGTTTACGGGGGAAGGGGGGAATATAAGGATCAACGCGACATCCAACGACTTCTTCTTCCAAGCCTCTGTCATAGACAACGGTATAGGCATCAAAGATGATGATCTGGATATGATATTCCATGAATTTACCCAGGCAGACAGCTCCGCAACCAGGGAGTATGAGGGAACGGGCCTTGGTCTCACCTTAACGAGGAGATTCATAGAGATGCAGGGCGGAACCATGACAGTCGAGAGTAAAGTCGGAGTCGGCAGCAACTTTACATTCAGGATTCCGGTAAACGTCGCAGCCACTAATATCAAAACGGCGTCGTAACATCCTTGGCACCCACACTGAAATCCAAGGAATAACCGATGGTATTCGCCGTTTTTCATCCCGGCCGTTGCCAGGAGTCCGGTCTAGACCTGCTGCTACCTTCAGCTCCGGCCGGAACGGAGATCGATGGCGGAATTTCTTTGACATGCCAGGCGTATTTATATATACTTTATTGTTACTATCTAAGCTGCAGTGAGAGGCAGATTATCTCTGCGGCTACAAACATCACAAGGAGGTTTTATAATGTCGATTACAACAGCTGCAGACGCTAAGGAAGCTGTAAACAGGTGGCTTAGGGAGAATGGCCATACAGTCAATGACTCGAGGACCCGAGGGCAAACTTCCACTTCGAGGTGGACTATCCGATAGGAACCTTAAAGAGGCAGAGGGTCATTCAGCCGAAGGAGTTTCCCGGGCTTTGCGTGATATTGAGCGGTGTTGCCATAGCCGACGAACACAAGGAGAAGTTGAATGGGCTTGGTGAGGAGGAAAGAAGCACCTTCTACGACAAGATCAGAAAGGATCTCATCTTCCTGGACAACAGCTACGACATGGATATCGGCGAAGACGGTATCGCTCAGCAGATACAGTTCTCATACGAGTTTTACTTCGATGCCCTGACAAAGACCCAGATGTTCAAGGGGCTCTTATTGAACCACCGGACCCTTCTCTATATAGTAACGGTATTCAACGAGAAATTCGGTGTTCCGGTACTGGCTTCCCATCCGCAGGAGACGGTAGAAACCGTGCAATAGAAGAACGCATAAAGAAGCAGTATAACAAAAAACAAAGGGCCTTATGCTTTACAAGGCCCTTTTTATATTTATTTGTTAACCGCATTAAAAAGTACGGTGAAAGCGGATTATCTCAGTGGTGATCGCAGCTGCTGCCCTCCTGCCCGGATATATTCTGCTTTAACGCCATGATCTCGGCATCCATCCTCTTTCGCGCCTCCGAATAGAGAGACGGGCTGTTCAATCTGTCACCAGGTTCCACAGGAACATGCGCCTCTTCCAGCCTCTCCATATCACGCAGGAGCGACCTCTTCTTAGCCGGATCGATATGTTCGTTTATCATACCGAATAGCTCATTGTTCTCCTTACTGATATGGTTCTTGAGGTTAGCTACAATAGATCCCAGGATACCATCCTGTATATCCCCATCCTGCAGGGCGCCCCTTACAGAGTGAAGAAGGGCGATGAACTCCTCATGGTCTTCGTGCATTATCGCCAGAAGAGAAGGGCCCATGGGGATCAGATCGCGAACGGCCGGGAACAGTACCTTCTCTTCCTTCGTCATGGAGTGGAGCATGATATCATTCTCAACCGCAGCCGTTGTAATCCATAGACCGTCCACGTCCCTCTTGCGAACCTGTTCCTCTATGCGGTCGAGCTTCTTCAATACTTCACCGTGTTCGGCCATCAGAACCTCTAACGGATCCTCGCTCTTGCTATCCTCAACGCCGGCCTCGGCACCACCGGTCTCTGCTGCCGTACCTTCACCTTCGATGGATACAACGCTGAATGGCTGTGAAAAGCCAAGGCGGCAGACATCCCGGGGACTCTTGAAGGTATCCCCCGCCTCCAAGGCAGCCGATAACTCGCTAAAGACCGACTCCTCCAACAACAGCTCTCCCTTCTTGCAGAAGACCTGGCATGAGGGGTGAAGACACCTGTATTTTACCTTTATCATACTATCGGCCACGGTGAAACCTCCATGATCTTTATTGTACTCCGTTTTACATCAAGTATAGCAGATGGTACTCCGGCTTGCAAGGTTTTCCAAGATAAGAGACCCCCCAAAAAAAGGGGGGGTCTCTTATCAATCCGCCGATAATTACATATGTCCTTCTTTCATCAGTTCACGGTCAACCGACGAAAGGTGATATTCCTCGGAGAAGCCGCCATGGGGCTCCTTGAGAAAGATAAGGCAGAAGATGAAGCTGAAGAACGCGCCCGCGGCAATGATGAAGAAGAACTGGTTGGGGGTAACAAATGTGAACACGGTAAGATAGAAGACCGCCCCCACGTTACCGTAGGCCCCCGCCATACCCGAGATCTGGCCGGTAATACGCCTCTTTATCATGGGTATGATGGCGAATGTGGCGCCCTCGGCGCCCTGAACGAACATCGAGCAGGCGATTGTGAGTATAACCGCCAGGACTATAGGCCAGCTTGAGTTGATCAGCCCCATGCCGAAGAATCCCGCGGAGATACCGAACATGTAGATAAGCATGATCAATTTACGGCTGCTCAGTTTATCCGAAAGGACGCCCCCCAAAGGCCTTGCGAAGAGGTTCACGAAGGCGAACGAGGCGGCGACCAGACCCGCCTTGTGGGGATCGATACCGTAGATCCCTTCGAAAAATGCCGGGAGCATGGAGACGACAGCCAGCTCCGCGCCGAAGTTACAGAAGTAAGTTGTGTTAAGGGCGGCCACCTGGTTGAAGTTGTACTTGTCATCCTCTGGCACGCCCTTTCTAAGTATCGGCATGTTCACCATGAAGATCTGCACGATCTGGTACAGGACGATCAAGGCGATGGCAACATATGCTATGGCAGCGCCTGTCGCACCAAGGAAATCCATGCTGTTCAACCTCCATACCAGTATGGACAGAATCCCTACTGGCGGAATCGTGAAGATGATGAGCTTGATCATGTCGGCCCAACTGCTCACCTCCATGGCCGCGACCTTTCTTGGTTTGTGCAGCATGGTGCCCTTAGGCCCATCCGTTATGGCAAACCGGTAGAATATCCCGTAAAGAAGCATGATCACGCCGCTTGTCGCGATGGCGTACCTCCAGCCGTTCGCGCCGCCGAATATATTCAAGGCTATGGTGGGTATGGTCATAGCGGCGGCGGCGGAACCGAAGTTGCCCCAGCCCGCGTAGAAGCCCTCGGCAAAGCCTATATCCTTCGGTTTGAACCAGAGAGCCGTCATATGAATACCGACGACAAAGCTGGCGCCCACGGAACTGAGGATTAGACGGGATACCAGGAGCTGAACGAAGGAGTTGCCGAAGGCGAAGAAGAAGGTCGGGATCGCCATTATGATCATTAATGTAGAAAAGACCCTCCTCGGACCATACCTGTCCTGGGCCATGCCTACTATGAGGCGCGCTGGGATAGTTAAGGCGACGTTACAGATGGCGAAGACCTTCAACTCCCTTGATGTCAGCCACCCGACCTCCTTGATCATAGTGGTGGCGAGGGGCGCCATATTAAACCATACATAAAAGGTTATAAAGAATGCTATCCAGGTAAGATGTAGTGCCCTGATCTCCGGGTTGGACACTTTAAAGAGTGATGATACCTTCATTTATAATTATCCTCCTTCTAGATGGATTTCAGTGGACCTATGATAAACCCACAGGCAGCCTCCGATCTGCTATCGTTTCAGAGTCATAACCAGAACAGGACGCTCCGAATGGCGAACAACAAAGGCACTCACACTACCCAGTATCATCCTTTCCATCTCGCTCTTGCCCCTTCGCGCCACCACGACCAGATCAGGTGATTTTTTCCGTATCGCCTCGGTAATCATCTGCCTCGGGTCACCTACCGCAAGCACGGCATCCACTTCAAGACCACACTCGGCAACCCACTCCGCCTCCCTCCTGAGCTCGTTATGGCACTGTTCACGCCATTGCTCCAGTATGGCCTCATTTTCCATGCTGGCATCGAGCGGTTCTTGGGCGACGGTCAGGAGTATTATGGTAGGTTTCTGAGATTTAAAATATTCGATAGTCTTCTCCAGCGCCTTATGAGACCTCTCCGAACCGTCATGACAGACCATTATATTCATTATTAATACCTCCGTCACTCCTGATCCAAGAATCAGGCTATTTCCTGCGATGAGAGCACACTTCTTATAAAACAATCTTATATATCTCTCTCGACTCACCTCCTTTCATTTCATTACAGCCGACGACCAAAACAACACGGCAACCCGTAGAGCACCCCCTGCCGGGCGCCTGGCCGGCACCGCATGGAAACATGATTTTTATCAATAATTATAGCGAGCTTACGGATTCCTGTCAAGTTACATTTTTCTTCTTCAAGGCGCCGTTCTATCACCGTATCCCCATAAAACCAAACAGGGAAACCGCCTTATGTCATTACCGTGTGTTTAGACGGAACAGCAGAGAGATCAAGAGATTATTACGAGGGCAGGTGAGTAAAGATGGCAACTATCCATGTAATGAGGATCGTGGCGCCCAGATAACCGCCATACCTTAATCCCAGTCTTTTTCTGACCAGAAATATCTTCAGGCAGTAGAGGGCAAGGCCGATGACCCAGAAAAAGACATAGAAGACAGGGGTGCCATGCATTATCGCGATAACAGCGAGAACTATATAAAAGGATAGTGATATGTATCCGTTCACGCGGTGCATCAAGCCCTCGGCCCGTTGCTCCGGCTTTTTTACCATCCTGAAACCGCTTATGAATGTCATTACGGTTATTACAAAACCTATCGAGGCTATGACTGAGATCATTTGGCTGCCTTCTCCGGATATCTGTTCTCGCCTGCCATTACTCCATCACTTCCTCATCAGTTTGAAGTATAAAATGAATAACTTTCTCTCAACGAGGTAAAAGAATATGCCCATATATAC
>WGFD01000327.1 GCA_015492395.1 Deltaproteobacteria bacterium
CTCCTTAACTTGCCGATCTCATTGTTCTTCAGATAGATAAGGCCAAGCTTCATAAGCGCGCTCTCACCCACCTTTCCACCGGGATGTGCCGCAAAGGACTGGTCGAACTTGTCCTCCGCTTCCTTGAATTCACCGGCCTTGAGGTACTCCTCGGCCATCTTGTAGCGGAGGGTGGACAGCCTGTCCCTGAATACGGGATCATCGGACTTTCTGACGAGGTTCAAGTAGCTATCCTCAGCCGATGCGAGGTTTCCCTCCAGGAGATAGAGCTCCGCCAGCCTCTTGTAGGCCGGAACAGGGTCCTTCAACCTGGTAAGGGGCATGATAACCTCCCTCGCCTTGGTGTACTCCTCGATCTTGCCGTACATGTTGGATATCCTGAACAGCACGGTCTCCAGCTTCCCACTCTTAGTGACGTCACTCCTGTAATTATCCAGGAGCTCTTTCGCCGACTCTACGGTCTTCCCCTTGTCGGACGCCTCGTCAGAGAAGATTATCTCATACGTCAACAGCGCCGAATAGATGATCTCCCCCCTCTGCGCGACATCCTCATACTGCATGGCGCTCTTCTCGTACTCCATTACGGCCTCAGGGTATCTTCCCGCGTCGAACAGCGCCTCAGCGAGGAGGAGGTTCATCTCCTTCACCTCAGGGGAGTCGGGGAATGAAACCAGGAATATCCTGTATCCCTCTATAGCCATGTTAAGATCGTCTATACTCTTCCCCTTCTTGCCTCTAAGGTGGTACGTCTTTGAGATATCCACCATGGTCTTTGAGAGGAGGTCATCGATCTCCTTCGAGCCCCCTGGGTAGTTTTTCTTGTACCAGTCCGTCGCGGGGTTAAAGTTCTTTATCAAGTTCCATCTCGCCCCGAGGGCGCTGGCGTCATCATCCATGTAGACATCGTAAAGTTCGGCTATCTTCTCGTACAGGAAAGGCGAGCCCGGATCATCCGGAAACAACTCCGGCAATTTGTTGTAGACAAAGAGCGCGTCTTTATATCTGGTTTCGTCTATGAGCCTGTCTCCCAGATTTGTCAGGACAAGTGGTGTGTACCCCCTGTAGTCTTCCGCGCTTATCAGCTCGATCACCTTCTCCATATCCTTGATATGGCTCAGGGTCATCACCATGGAGGAGATAGACTCTTCAAAGAGACCGCCCTTTTTCAACTCCCCTTCCCACGTCCTGTCGGCAACCACCATAAACGCTTTGACGGCCTCACCGTAGTCATCCAGCTTGTAGTGGATCCAACCACTTTTGTACATCCCCTTTTCGTAAAAGATGGATAGGGGATGGTCCAGTATCCTCTTGTAGTTATCCAGGGCCACCCCCATCTGACCCGTCTCGAAGTAGAACTCTCCAAGCCGGAAACTCACCTCGAGAAGATAGTCGCTATCGGGATAGTTACGCGTGATCTCCTCGAACACGGCGATGGCCTCACCTATATCACCCTGGTCGTACAATGCGTAGCCCAGGGCATAACGGATCGAATCCGCCCCCTCCCCATAGTGGTAACGGTCGGCCAACTTCCTGAAGTAGCCTATGAGCAGACCGTAGTCCTGTCTGGGCTGTTTGGGTTTGACCTTTATTTCACCCTTATTATACCGGGCCAGCTTCTCTTCATAGTCCTCCAGATCCTTCTTGTACAACAGTTCCTTAGCCTCAAAGTAACCATCGGTAAGCCTCAGCAGGGTATCCATTGAAGGCTCATTGTTTCCTATCAGGTTAACATAACCGGTCCACTCATCTATCTTCCTCCTCTGCGCCTCCTCCTCTTCCATGGTCATTTTAGGCCTCTTCACAACAACCTGCTCGACCGCCTGGCATGATACGATCAGCAGCATGAATACCGAGAGCGCCGCAAACCACAATATATTCCTGTCCGCAGATACTGCCATATAAATGCTACCTGCCCCTCTCCACATACGTCACCGTTCTGTCGAGTCCTGCCACTATATCGGACTTGAAGTCTCCCAGTTCGTACCTCATCTTCAAAAACCTCTCCCGTACATAGACATCCATCTCCGCTCTGACACTCTCCAGCTTCTTGTCTATGAGCTCAACGCTGCTTTTTATCTCTTTCCGCATCCTATCCAGTTCAATGATGGCCTTTCTGTACTTTGCTATCTTTCTCCTCGCCCTGCCCTCAGCGGCGGAGAACCTCTTCTCGACGCCTATCTTTTTTCCCTTCTCCGTGCTTGCCAGGTCGCTCCCTATGGACTCCATCAAGGTCACCGTACTCCTCATCTGCTCAATATTCTCTGTTGTCCTGTCGTCCATGCTCAAGAAACTAACTATATAACAGATAATCTGCGGTCCTTTACACCCCTCCAGCAGCTCATCGTCGGACCACTCCTGCAGTATGAGCCTTATAAGCCTCTTCGTGTCCCTGTGAATCTTCTTCTTCAGTGCCTTCTGCCAACTGTCGTATATGACCTTTTCGACGCTTGTAAAGAACGGCTTGTTCGCGTGCCCGGTGGAGGCCAACACCTTCTCCCTTCTCCTGATCTCCCTCACAGCGGTCCTCATCTCGCTTTTAACCTTGACAATCCGGTCTTCAACCCTTCTCAACCTCCTCTGCAGACCCTTGATCGCGTTGCTATAGTGCGCCTTCTTGTCGGTGATATCCTTCTCCCTCTCCAGATAACCCCTGCGGAGGAGATGCAGCACCTCAACACCCCTAAGGAGATCGGATATGGGCGGATCATTCCTTAGTGTCTGCAGGTATGACCGCTCCAGGGATGTCGGGTGGCCGGCCCGCCGGTCCACCAAGGTCGTAACATACCACTCTCTTTCAGACCTTTCTCCGCTCATCAGCTTAAGCCTCTTGTCGGTGTCTGCAGAGATCTTCAGGAGGTCCTGAAAGTGCGTTACCGCCTTCTCGGTCATCCCCAACTCAAGATAACAGTAGCCGATAATCAACTTCGCCTCCTGATCCACCCTGTCATAGGGCAGTTCCGATCTTATATCCTGCAGAACCGCAATTGCCGACGTGTAGTCACCCAGCTTTATCAGGTTCCATGCCACCCCGACGACCGCTTCCCTGTAAAACGGACTGCTTTCCGGGACCTTCAGGA
>WGFD01000328.1 GCA_015492395.1 Deltaproteobacteria bacterium
GGGGTGCTCTGAGGCGCCGGACTTGCGCTGCGCCCGGCCTGAAGCTTCCAGCAGCAAAGGTCCGGGAGGGGCAAAATATAAATGGCATACAGTCATATTCACGCGTCAGCCTGGTGGCGGTCTTCCGGGTTCGTGTATACTGTGCACCTTCAAAAGATACGGTGCGCTCATCCATGCTGTTCGGCCTGGACTGCTGGATGAGACGAGGTCTTGATTGGATCTTACTCTTCCTCTCTATAACCTCTTTTCTTACGATGTATTCAAACACCGCTACTGCTTCAACCCTTGTCCTGGAGGGGGGCATGAGTGGCCGTATAGAAGTAGCTCATAATCAATCATTTGACGTATCTGGAAAAGGCCTCAAGAGACTGAGGTTCAGATTTGCTATGCCTGTGTCCTTCAATAGCCCTACGGTACAGCAAAAGATCTCGGGGTATGGACTGAGGGTTACTCCGGAGGTCACTTGGATCGGTGAAGAGGTGGATGAGTTTGGCAATGTCTTTAAGGTGCTTACATGGGATGTATTGCATGGCGATGTCTCTGTTGAAGGGAGCTTCACTGTGGACTTGGCCATCAACCTCAAGGAGTTAAAGAGCACTGCGCCGTTCCCCCTTGAGACCGTCCCCCCGGGGGAGCGCAGATTCTTGAAAGCGACGGAACTTACCCAGTCCGAGGCCGCCCGTATCAAAGAGCTCGCTGGCAGACTGACGAAGGGTGCAGAAAGCGAGCAGGAGGCAGTGACGCGCATACTCAATTGGGTGGTGGATAATGTAAGATACAAGACGCCGGTGCAGCGTTATGATGCCCTATGGACACTTGACACGAAGAGCGGCAACTGTCAGAACTTCTCACATATCTCTATAGCGCTGCTTAGGGCGGTGAAGATACCTGCAAGGATAGTGGGGGGTATATCACTCGAGAAGCCGTGGAAGGTTCCGTTGAAAGAGGGCTACCTTGTTCAGTCCATCGGGCAGGGCGGGCATGCATGGATGGAGGTCTACTATCCTGATCTAGGTTGGGTCTCGTATGATGCTCAGCAGAGCCATCTCTTCGTAAGCCCAAGGCACATAAAGCAGACTGTAGGACTGGACTCGATGGATATAAACGATTCATGGAGGGCCTCCCCCGTGCTTCCAAGATACCATGAAAAGATAACGGCCGAATTTATTGAGGACAGTGTGAGGCTCTCATTGAAGGAGACGAGGGGAAGCCCGAGGAACTATGTGCTTGCCAATAGTGTGATCACAACCCCGGCAGCACGTGAGAAACCGAAGGTTAAAGAGGAACCGCCGCTTCCGAAGGGGGAGATGGTGGAGTTTGGAAATATGGACTTTCCGGACCTCATGAACCTGTACACGACCGGGGAGGGAGTGGGTTACAGGACACTGGATAAAGAGACCGCTGAGTACGTGACATCCGGCCATAAGTACGCCCAGGCGTTTAAGATCACTGAGGGGTTGAAGCTGTACGAGGTGTCGCTGGCCATGCACAAATTCGGGGGGAGGATTGGGAGCCTATGGGTGGATGTGGTCAAGGATGAGGGAGGTATGCCGGGTATGAAAGGGGTTAGGAGCTTTCCGCTCAGTCTGGATACGATTGGCTTTTCACCGGGGTACAGGTGGTTTTCGTTTAAGTTCTCGATGGAGGAGGCCGATGCACCTGTAATAAAGCCGGGCAGATACTGGATTGTATTGAGACATTCAAAAGATGCAATAGTAAACTGGTTCTACATCCCTTCGAATCCATATGGCGATCCGGATGATACACGGTCCACGTCCAAGGGTATCAATTGGTCAAATGTCCTTAACTACGACTTCAATTTCAAGGTTGCAGGCAGGTATCAATAATATCATACTATGGAGAAGGCAGTTCCTGGTTGCAGTACGGCCTCTGTTAAAGGTATTGAGGAAGAGGAAGGCCACTGGTACCATTGATGGGCGCATAAAAGGATTTCCTCCTGCCGGTCCCATTCTTAAGAATGTTGAAGAGGGATTACGCATACTACGCTCTGAAGGTTATTAGAAGGGAGGTTCTCGATGACGTGTTATAGATGGCTCACAATAGCGGAGATAGCTCAAAGGCGATGGAGGATGGCGGTATGGATCTTCTTTATGGTTATACCCCTACTCAACTGTATGCTTTCCCAAAAGGTGCACGCCGATTCTAGGACCGTCCAGGCCAGGGGTATTGCCGCCGTTACAAGGGGGAACACGGCGATAGCCGGCGACAATGCGCTCAATGATGCCTTGAGAAAGGCGGTCGAGCAGGCTGTAGGGATGATGGTATCGGCCGAGACCCTCGTAGAGAACTATCAGGTGTTGAGTGACTCCATATACACAAAGAGTCGTGGCTATGTCCAGAACTACCGGGTAATCGATGAAGGACCGCTCGGCGGCGGGATGTACCAGGTTACAGTCGAGGCGGTTGTAACCATCGGAGACCTTAAGGATGATCTGGATGCGCTGGGGCTCCTGCACAAGCAGAGCGGGAAACCTAGGGTGCTCTTTATGATTGCCGAACAGAATGTAGGACAGAGATACTATGTTTTTTGGTGGTGGGGAAAGAGCGAGTATGCCGGTGAGGAGGTGGACCTGTCGATAGCGGAGACCACCCTCAAAGAGGAGTTCGCCAATAACGGCTTTAACGTAGTAGACATATCCGCGGTTACTGGGAGACTGGATATATCTAAGGCCTTTAGAATGGCCGATCTGACCGATGATGGGGCAAGGAGCATCGGCAGGCAGTTCGGTGCCGAGGTGGTGATAAAGGGGAAGTCGATCGCAAAGGAAGGCCCGAGGACCCGTGGAAGCAGTGTGGGTTCATACTTGGCCGATATGACGGCAACGGCGATCAGGGTGGACAATGGACAAGTCATAGCTTCCGGAAGGGGACATGGTGTGAGCCGCCATATCTCCGGGATCACCGGTGGCACCGAGGCTATTGAGAGGGCGGCAAAGGAGCTCGCCGGAAAGATGATAGACCAGATTGTGACTAAGTGGTCGGGCGAGGTCGGCGGAGGCGGAATAATACAGGTGACCGTACGTGGGATCGGCGACTTTAAGGAGCTTGTGAGGTTCAAGGAGGCGATAAAGACTCAGGTAAGAGGTGTACAGTCGGTATATCAGCGGAGCTTTGAAGGGGGGGTGGCCGTCCTTGACGTGGAGATGAAGGGGACGGGCCAGACGCTTGCCGATGAGATTGCGGTGAAGGACTACGGCTTCCCTGTGTCCGTAGAGGGAACGACCTCAAGGACGATAGAGGTCAGGATAGGAGAGTAGGGATAAAAGGTGTACAGCGGGTGTTGGAGGAAAGCACTTGTGTTTAAGGAGGCTATGATTTATTCAGAGGTTTCTTGAGGATTCCATATGTCTTGCCGCGGGAAGCCCCGGCGCTTATATACAGAGTCATAGATATACTTCATGACTTTTAATTAAGGAGGAGGATGCATGAAGAAGACTTTCTCGACCCTGTTGTGTTTGATCGTCCTGTCTATTGCCGCCTGTACGCCTATGGTGCGCATTCAGCCGGACCTGACGAATCCTGTTTATACCGTGGCGGTTCTGCCTATGTATAATGCGACGAATGATGTTGAGGGACCGCATATGATAAGGGAAGAGTTTGACAGGCGTATCGCGAAGTGGCATTATCAAACCAGATCCATCGAGGAGGTAGATCAACTCCTGCGGGACAGAATGGGTATTACCCTGGGATCTCAGCTCGAGATGACTACACCGCAGAAACTAGGTGAAGTCCTGGGTGTGGACGGGGTGGTCTATGGTTACCTCCTGAACTTCGACGACATCACTACCGGTATATATAACGTCAAGAAGGTGAGAGCGGGCTTTAAACTTGTGGAGACCAGGACCGGAAGGATCATATGGGCAAGGGGGCAGGGTGTGAAGAGCGAGCTCACAAGTGGTGGTTCCATTGGCAGTGGTGTGGCTGCACTGAAGGGTATAGGTGAAAAGAGGGAAGGACTGGAACCATTCAAGGCGATTAAGGGTGTGGCCGGCATCCCGGGGCTTGATGATTGGCATGTGATGAGGAGTGAACGGGAGGAGTCGATAGGTGATGCCGCAATCATGTCTATCGGAGGCAAGCTCATTGGCAAGGCGTTGGGGATACACCTCAAGGCCGAATCGGTCAGGATGCTCGACATGATCATGCCTACCCTCCATCCTGGTCCGGGCGGTCCACCCATGGTTGTTGCTTCGGCACCCGCCGTTGCGGTTCCCGAGCCCCAGCCACCGGTGATGCCGGAGTTTACCTTTCCCTGGTATGTGGAGTTGGAAGGTGTGGACTTCAGCGCGGTGATGGTTATGACTACTGTGAAGGTGGGTGGGGGTAAGAATCACGTATTCAAGGGCAAGATCGCCAAGAGGGGGCAGGACTTTCGTATGGATATGGATATGAAGGAGATGGCGAAGGCTTGGGGGGGAACTGGGTTGCCGGGTCTGGAGAGGGTTATAACCATCCATAAAGGCAGGGAAAAGGTAGGTTACACAATATACCCGGAGAGGAAGAAGTACGTGGTGTTCAAAGAGGTCCATGATTCGGAGAAGGAGGATGTGCCTAAGATAGAGAAGAAAAAGGTGGGGAAAGAGGTGGTGGACGGGCATCCCTGCGACAAGTACCGGGTGAAGGCCATGTATAAAGATGGTACGATCCAGGAGGGGTACATCTGGAAGGCAAGGGACCTGGATGGTTTTGTGGTAAAGGCGGAGTTCGAGAATAAGGGTTTTAAGAGCATATGGGAGATGAGAGGTGTAAGGCTCAAGACACCGCCTGCAGTACTCTTCAGTGTTCCGAAGGGATATGAGGAGGTGTCCGGGATGGCTGAATTGATGGGAGGAGAAAGATAAAGAGGGAGGATTGACTCTGATTGAAAATTATAAGGAGGTAGGTTATGAGGATTGGTTTAAGAGGATATTTTCACCATAGTGTTATTTTCCCACTGATATTAGGGGCGGCATATCTTCTGTCCGGCTGTGCTCCCACGATGACTGGCAGCGTAAAACAGGATATCAGTGTGACAGGACAGACGAAGAAGCTCGAGGAGGTTGGAGCGGACTATCGCGGACCACAGTATACGGTGGCTATATTGACCTTCAAGAACAAGACGCCGAGCAAGGTCCTCGGTGTCGGTGAGGCGGCCACGGATATATTGAGAACCATCGTGAAGCAGGCAGGTCTCGAGCCGATATCGCTAACGGATGATGAGATGAGGGAGCAGGATAGGTTGATAGAGCTCCAGCAGACGGGGGCATTAAAGAGGGGCAGGAAGGAGGCCGCCGAGGGTTTCGAATCGGTTGACTTCAGGATCTCAGGCGCCGTAACGGCATATTCAGAGGTCGAGGAGAGTTCGGATGTGCTCATTGCCCAGAGCAAGACACAGGTGGCAAGGGTGCAGGTTGACTACGCATTGGTTGACATAGCTACCGGCAAGACGCTCCTCGCAGAGTCTGGTGCCGGAGAGTACAGAAAGAAGACAGGAGGTTTCCTGGGCCTTGGATCAAGGTCTACCTATGATACCGGTCTCAGGGACGGCGCCCTCAGGGACGCACTATCAAAGGCGATGACTAGGATGATAGAGAAGCTCAATGCCACCCCCTTCCAGGGAAGGATACTCCTTGTAGACGGTGATGATGTCGTTATAAGGGCAGGTTACAAGAGTAAGCTGGAACCCGGGACGGAGTTTGCCGTATACAGGCCTGGCAAGGAGCTTGTGGATCCGGAGACGGGGCGTGTCCTTGGAAGGAGGCAGAAGAAGATAGGTACGATAGTCCTCACCTCCCACCAGGGCGAGAGGATATCGGAGGCAACGATAAAGTCCGGCGCCGCTTTCAAGGCAGGTGATATCGTTAAGGTCGTAAGATAGGAGGGATCATGAAGAGATCTACAGGTCTGTTGCTTGCTCTTCTGGGCCTTGTGGCAATAGTTGCAGGTTGTTCGAGGCCTGTGGCCAGGTGTACGGCTCCGGAGGACAACCCGAAGCACCATTACCTGCGCGGCATGGAGTTGTTTGAAGATGGCAGGCCGGAAGAGGCGTCCTCCAAGTTTGACAGGGCGCTCTACTGTGATGAAAGGTACGGGCCGGCACATGGCGGGATGGCCATGGTAAGTGCCGAAAGAGCAAAAAGCGGAGAAGAGGGGTACCGCCGGGTCGATGTCGGCAGGGCCTTCGACCACCTGAAACTCTCGTGGAAGTATGCCGATACGGAGGAGGATGAGTTCGCTTACCACCTGGCTTCGATGAGGGTATATACGGCATTAAAGACCAAGGGATGGCTGGGTGAGACGGAGGATGGTTTTAAGGATGCTATGAAGCTTAAGGTGGACGAGAGGAGTCTCATATACTATGACGGGAAGGAGGCGGCGCCGTACTTTATGGGTGTTGCGTACCTGGAGGCCAGGGAGTTTCAGAAGGCGCGGGACAGGTTTGGCGAGGTGTTGAACATGAAGCGTGACAGCAGGTGGCACGAACCTGCCGATAGGGGCTGGAAGCGCGTGGACAAGATTGTGCGGGCTATGGCTGGGATTACACTGGGGGGGGTAGGCAAAGAGATAGCCCTGAGGGAGAGTGTAAGCAGGGGGGATATGGCGGCGTTGTTGATAGATGAGCTCAAGATAGACAAGCTCTTTGCTGGGAGGATACCGGTAAAGAGCGAGATAGAGAAGGTACGGGCCGGCTTCATACCGGCCGATATACTTGACTACAAGTTCAAAGAAGAGATACTCGCGATGATGAAGTGGGGTGTGAGGGGCCTCGAGCCGGTATACGATGAAACTACACAGGCATACCTCTTTAAGCCCGAGGATGTGCTTACGAGAAAGGAGTTCGCCTTGGTGCTGGAGGATGTGCTGGTAAAGCTTACCGGTGATGAGGCGATATACAAGGCATACTTCGGTCAGGAGAGGTCTCCATTCCCGGATGTGCCTGCCACGGTATCGTGGTATAACGCCGTCATGAATGTGGTGACGAGGAACCTCATGGAGGCGGAGCTTTCGGGGGAGTTCAGACCGGATGAACCGGTGGACGGCGCGGACTCTATCCTTGCCATACGTGTTTTGAAACAGAGGATAAACACATACTAAGAAAGAAATGGAGGTTGTCATGAAGAGACTGCTCATAATCCTCGCGTTGTTGCTGCTGGTTCCACCGGTTATGGCACAGCAGGGACCGCGTCTGGTTACAGACCCCGGTCAGGCCTTTGTTTCCGGTTCAATAGTGGTTAAAGGCGAGGGCGCCGCGCCCGCAGACAGGGCACTCTCAAGGGCTCAAAGGAGGATAATGGCTCTGAGGGCCGCGAAGGTTGTCGCCCTTCGTGAGCTGGCCGAGATAATAGACGGTGTCTTGGTGAGCGGTGATACGCTTGTAGTCGACGCGGCCGCACAGTCCGATACTATAAGGGCGACGGTACAGGGTATGGTAAAGGGCGCCAATGTGATACAGGAGTCCTATGACCCGCTTAGCGAGATAGGAGTGGTCTATGTCTCGGTGCCGATGACCGGTCCCGACGGTGTCACAGCTCAACTGTTGCCGCAGACTCTTCCCTCAACCCCCGTGACTTCAGCGGCATAC
>WGFD01000329.1 GCA_015492395.1 Deltaproteobacteria bacterium
CTCTCGGAAATAGACGAATGGGTGCAGAAAGGCGGTGGCGGTGAGCCTGGGGAAAACTCTTCCAATAAACCCATTGCATCAAAAACTAAGAAAAAACCTGTCTCCGCCAAAAAGGATAAAAGATGAGCGAGAACCAAATAGCGTCACTCACAGGGCAAAGTATCTCTTTGCCAGGACATTTTGATGTGCCCGTTGTCCTTGAAGACGTGAGGGTTCTTGGCCCTGACGGTTCGGCTGGTTATGAATGCCGGGTACGGCTTCCCGATGGAACACTGGAAGAGGCGGTTATTTCTCAAGCGGAGGCAACATCAATTATCGGCGTTGGTGTAAAACCATCTGAATCAATAAAACCAGTAGATGCCGAGAAACTCCGCCTCCTGATTGAGTCTGCCCGCATAAGGCTCGCCTACGCACATGACCGACAATTCGCCGTGAGCCTATCAGGTATCCGCACACTCCCTCACCAGGTTGAGGCCGTCTATCAAAAAATGCTCCCACAGCCCCGGCTACGCTTTCTCCTTGCAGACGATCCCGGAGCCGGAAAGACCATCATGGCGGGCCTGCTCATCAAGGAGATGAAATTGAGGGAGGCTATTGAGCGGATACTTGTTCTTTGTCCGGCCCCCCTAACGATTCAGTGGCAAGATGAAATGCTACGCTGGTTTGGTGAACCTTTCGATATTATTTTCTCTGCCGTAGACCAGCAGCAGTTGACCAACCCATGGCAAAGGTCATCACAGGTCATAGCTTCTATCGACTATGCCAAACAAGAGGATGTGCGGGAACGTGTCTGGCAACAACGATGGGACCTTGTGATTATCGATGAAGCCCATAAGTGTTCAGCGCGGACGGCTTCGGGCGGACAAGGGAGAGAACCAAAGCTCGCATCAACAAAAAGATACGATGTCGCTTCACGTATTATCTCCCAGGCCGATCATGTCCTGCTTTTAACGGCCACGCCTCACCATGGTGATGAGGATAAGTTTGCACACTTCCTGAGACTGATTGATCCCGATCTGTTTCCCGAGCCTCATCGCCTCGGAAAACAGGCTGAAGCTATCCGCAAGGAGGTTTTCCGCCTCGGCAATGACAGCCCTTGGGCCCTGCGTCGCTTGAAGGAGGACCTGAAGGACATCAACGGAAAGCGCCTCTTCCCGGACCGCCATGCCAAGTCTGTAACATTCGTTCTGAACAGCGAGGAATATGCCCTCTACAAGGCGGTTACCGCTTATATCAACGAGTTTATCCCACAGCAAACCGGTCAGAGAAGGTCATCGGCAGCCCTGACCCGCACAGTGCTGCAAAGACGCCTTGCCAGTTCAACCTGTGCCATACATGAATCCATCAAAAGGCGTCTGAAAAAACAACAGGAGCTTCTGGAAGAATTGGAGCAGCTTACACCGGCTCAGCGTGCAAAACGTCTGGCTATATTACAAGGACGTCTTCCAGATTCAGAGCAGGAAGATGACGACCTCGATGACGAGACACGCGACCATCTTATCGATGAATACACTGCCGCTCTGGAGCTCGATCAGCTTCGGACGGAGATTGTTGCCCTTAAGGAACTGGTCGAACAAGCACGGATGGTACGGGAACGGGCAATCGATTCTAAGTTGGCCGCTCTTCAAAAATGCCTCAGTGAAGCCCAGTTCATGGAACTGAAGGACGGCAGGGGTAAATTGCTTGTCTTCACGGAACACCGGGACACGTTGAGCTATGTGCGTGAGCATCTTGAAAAGTGGGGATACAGCACCTGCGAAATTCACGGAGGGATGAATCCACACGAGCGTAAACGTGCTCAGGAACTATTCCGCACTGGTGTTCAGGTATGCGTGGCTACAGAGGCGGCAGGCGAAGGAATTAACCTCCAATTCTGCCATCTCATGGTCAATTATGATATGCCGTGGAATCCCACACGCCTTGAGCAACGCATGGGCCGTATCCATCGTATAGGCCAGGATAGGGACGTATATGTCTTCAACTTCGTGGCGACCGACTCAGAGGAAGGGCAGCCTATCATCGAAGGTCGCATTCTTTGCCGTCTGCTTGAAAAGCTCGACCAGATGAACGAGGCGCTCGAGGGGCGTGTCTTCGATGTAATAGGCGAGGTGCTTTCCCTCAATGCAGTAAACCTTGTAGAGATGCTACGGGAGGCCGCTTATGACCCGCGCCGTCTCGATGAGTATATAGACCAGATCGATCGTATAGACCCCAAAAGGCTTAAGGAATATGAAAAGGCCACAGGGATTGCTTTAGCCAGAAGCCATGTGGATTTCAGCGGCTTTCAACGCCGCAATCTGGAAATTGAAGAAAAGAGGCTCATGCCTCGCTATGTCGAAACACAATTCATTGCGGCCGCCCGTGAGGTTGGACTTAGGGTTGAGCCGAGGGCGGATGGCCTATGGCGTTTGGAACATGTCCTTGCCGATCTTCGTTCTGAACGCTTCCAGGCTGTCAGGCGGCTTGGAAAGCCCGATTCCTCATACCGGAAGATGACATTTCACAAAGATCATCTCGAACAGGATGCGCACCTCGACGCCGTTCTCATGGGCCCGGGCCATCCTCTGTATGCTGTTGTGGATGAAAAGTTGAATGACAAACTTGCCTCTCTTTCCGGTGGCAGCGCCTTCTACATAGACCCTCTTTCGAATGAACCTTACCGGATACACTTTTTTGAAATCTCAATTCGAGGCAAGAATACGAAAGGCGAGAACCTGCCTCATTTATACAGGGAGCTGGTGGCTGTCCGGGAACACCTGCCTGCCGCGCACGGCACGGCGCAGGCAGGGAGAAGTCAATTTGAAATAGTACCCAGCGATATCCTTCTGAATCTGCCGCCTCATCCAAATCCGCCTCAAGAAGTGTCATCAATAGACACACAGCAGGCATCGGATTTTCTGAAGATCACATACCAGATGGAGTGCCGTAAGCGCTGTCAGGAAGAAAGGCAGCACTTTGCAAATGTATGCCGTGAATACCTGGAGAAATCCTTTGCTGTGCGAATAAAACGAGCGCAGGAGAAGGCCATGTTACTGGCGGCACAGACCAGCAACAAGCCCGAGTATAAGCTTACTGCTGACGAAGCCAGAAAACATGTGGATGAGCTCCAGCGGGCATATGAGATGCGCCTTGATGGGCTGAAACGGCTTGAGATTGCCCGAACCGGCCCTGTTCGCCATGTGGCCACAGCGGTTGTGCTGTCACCTGATGCTGACACGGCCGTGCAATTAAAGGAGCTTGCCGACGAGCTCGACCCCAACGTCAGGAGAAAGAGTGAGCTTGCCGCTGAAGATGTCGTGGTTGCCTCACTTATAAAAGAAGGCTTCCCTGAGGATAGAATCGAGCGGGTTGGACACATGAAGATCGGTTTTGACATCCGGGCGCATCGAATCCTGGATGAGGCTACAGGCGATGTCCACGTAAAACGAATAGAGGTGAAGGGCCGTATGCGCGGGCAGCCAGTACGGCTTACCACCAATGAATGGTACAAGGCACAACAGCTTGCCGAGAGCTACTGGCTCTATGTGGTATGGGACCCGCTCGGCAAGGAACCCGAACTGGTCCGCATACAGAATCCTGCGGTTAAGCTTGACCACGCCAAGCGGGAAATCGTGGCGGCGAGGTTTTTTGAGATACCGGCAGAGGCGATAGGATATGGCGGGTAGAAGATTTGGTAACTTGAGATCACAAATTGGCACCTCAAGTTTGGAGGATAAATGAAGGCACTAATACCAGTTGAACTGATTGAGAAGAAGATTCTGCTAATACGGTGCGAGAAGGTTATGTTGGATGCTGATCTCGCGGAGCTCTATGGAGTGGAGACAAAAATGTTAGTGCGGGCTGTTAAGAGAAATACCGACTGTTTCCCGCCAGATTTTATGATTCAGCTCAATAAAGAAGAGTTTGAAAGCTTGAAGTTCCATTTTGGCACCTCAAGTCAATGGGGCGGTCGTCGCTATCTCCCGTATGCCTTCACAGAGCAAGGCGTCGCCATGCTCTCAAGCGTTCTCAGGAGCAAGAGGGCCGTCCAGGTCAACGTCGAGATAATGCGGACTTTTGTGAAGCTCCGTCGGATGCTCGCATCTCATGCGCAGCTATCACGCAAGCTCAATGTCCTTGAGAAGAAATACGACGCCCAGTTCAAGGCGGTCTTCGACGCCATACGCGAACTGATGAAGCCTCCGGAGCCCAAGCGCCGTCAAATAGGTTTTCATAGGGAGAAGAAGAGGGGTTAGGTAATGTCCATTTATATGGGTAATGAAACAGGTAATATCGCGCTGCTGGGCGCAGTTCGCATTCAGAATCTCGCCGAACAGCGCGACCACGCCAAGCGGGAAATCGTGGCGGCAAGATTTTTTGAGGTGCCAGCAGAAGCGATACAACAATATAGGTAGGTTGTCAGACTTGTGAACACAAAGAGTAAAAAAGCAGAAATTAAAATTATTCGGGGATTTCTAAGCTTTATAGGATGTAAGACTTTACGTGTGATTCCGCATGAAAAACCCGATGCTATGGTAGATATTAAAGAGAAGGGAAGGCGAAAAAAGATAGGGGTAGAGCACACTGAGTACCATGTTGATGCTCCACCGGGTAAACCTTCACCAGGCAGAAAAGTTCACAGTTTTTGGCATTATGTCCAAAGTAGTATTCGTCGACGTGTAAGTCACCGTCCTGACATCCAGCATATGACTGGATTAGTTTTTTTCAGAAAAAATAACTTTCCAAACAAATTGAAAGCGAGAGATTTGGCAGGAGAGTTGGTCAGACTGGCCGCGGAATCTTCTGTCGCTCTTGATGATGAGAGAACTATAAACAAGTTCTCAGATAAGTACCCTACATTAAAGGCATATGTGAGAAAAGTTTCTTTTATAGGCACGGGTTCAGCTCGCTGTGTGTCTTGGGAATGTGCAGATGCAAACGTTTCGAGTATTGGTGTCTCTGCGAAGGAGTTAGCCTGTATCATTCGAAACAAGACTAAGGAATTTCCAAAGTATTGCTGGGGGGAAGTGAAGGAGCGCTGGTTTCTTATAAGCGCATCGGGCACAACTATCTTTAATTCCGCTGGTGCTCGCCCTGAGAGTGTTAACTGGACATTGCCTGAGTTTCAATCTGCGTGCCATTCAGTTGGCATAGATCGTATCTTTTTTTGGGACAGGATGTATAACTGGTATAAGGAAATCTGGCCCGGAGCACCCGTTGTCAAACGCGAATGGAGGGCAAAGGAGTTGTGAGGGTAACATGACCACAAAAGATAATGATCGCCGTCTCATAGAGGACTACCTTCCCATCAAGGCCATAAGTGTGAACTATTAGAGCGCTGTCGGACAAAAGGGCTTTCAGCATGGCAAAAAATATACACGAAATTCGAGACCCGATACATGTCTTTGTGCGACTTGACAGCCATGAGCGCAAGGTATTGAACTCTCGACCTTTCCAGCGATTGCGTCATATACACCAATTGGCGTTAACCTATCTCGTCTATCCTGGTGCGACCCATCGCCGCTTTGAACATTCATTGGGTGTAATGGAATTGGCCGGTCGTGTGTTCGATGTGATAAGTAATCCTGAAAATGTCACTGACGAAATTAGGACTTCCTTACCGGGAATTACCAGAGATGACGATCGCCGTTATTGGCGCCGAGTCATTCGAATGGCTGCACTTTGCCATGATGTTGGACATTTGCCTTTTTCTCATGCTGCCGAAAAAGAGTTGCTTCCCGAAGGTTGGGACCACGAGCGCATAACAAGGGAAATCATATTGAGCGATGAAATGAAATCGATCTGGGATGAAGTAACTCCGCCTCTTAGGCCGGAGGACATCGTCAAATTGGCTATAGGTCCCAAGAAGGCACCAGATTTGGATTTCTCTACATGGGAGACGATTCTGGCGGAAATTATAGTTGGCGACGCCTTTGGGGTAGACCGGATGGATTACCTGCTTAGAGATTCCCATCACATTGGCGTAGCTTATGGAAGGTTTGATCACTACCGACTCATCGATACTTTAAGAATTCTTCCACCAGCGCCGTCAGATCAGAAAGAAGCCAGCAACGAGCCATCGTTAGGGGTGGAAGAAGGAGGGATTCAATCAGCTGAAGCATTAATGCTTGCGCGATACTTTATGTATTCGCAGGTTTATTTTCATTCCATCCGACGTATCTATGATACTCATCTGAAGGACTTCCTTAATCGGTGGTTATCGGGTGGGACCTTTTCAATAGATATCAATGAACATCTTGCCATGACAGACAATGAGGTCACGGCAGGGCTTTTACAGGCTGCTACTGACACGGCCGAACCACATCATGACCTTGCAAAGCGCATTGTCTGTCGCGAACACTTCAAAATGCTCTATCAACGGAATCCTAACGACGTAAAAATTAATCAGGAGGCAGGGCAATCTGTTTATGAGGCTGCAGAAGCTAAGTTCGGGTCAGATAAATTCAGACATGATCGCTACAGTCAGAAAAGTGGGGCTCCGGAATTTCCGGTAAAAACGCGAGACGACCAGATCGTTTCTTCATTGGCGATATCAACGACCCTGTGTGATGTACCGGTAGTTTCGACAGACTTTGTCTTTGCTGAAAGAAGCGTATTCGCTGAAGCAGAAAAATGGCTCAAAGAGAATCGAGAAGACATTATACAACTAAAAGAGGAGGAAGTGACAGATGAATAGATTAAAAAGAGCGGCGCTTTTAACGTCACTAACGCGCAAAATGAGAGATCGTGAGAGTTGGTGTGGAGAGACGCATATACAAAAAGCAGTCTATTTCCTTGAAGACCTTCTTGGACTGCCAATGGACTTTGAATTCACACTCTACAGGCACGGACCATTCTCATTCGACTTGCGTGATGAATTGACTTCCATGAGAGCTGATGACCTGCTTAAGTTAGAACCCCAGGCACCACCATATGGTCCGCGCATTGCTCCAACAGAAAGGTACGAGCAACTAAAAAAATCGTTTTCTGCAACGCTCAAGAAATATAAAGAGCATCTCATCTTCGTTGCAGACAAGATCGGTGATAAAGGTGTAACAGAGTTGGAGCAATTAGCAACAGCTCTATACGTTACAAAGCGGAAAAAACCTGATGCCTCTGTAGAAGAAAGGACCGAGGAGTTAATCCGCCTTAAGCCACACATATCAGCCGAGGCTGCACGTGTGGCTATCGAAGAGGTTGATCGAATGATCGAAGAGGCAGAAGAATTAGCAGCCTAATTGGTGCTGAAAGAATATGAGTAACGATAAGAGACTTATAGAAGACTACCTTCCCATCAAGGCCATAAGTGCGGAGACCTCGAGGGAGAAGTCTGTAAGGAAGGGGCATATCTCCACGCTTCACCTCTGGTGGGCGAGGAGGCCGCTTGTGGCCTGCCGGGCTGCGGTCTATGGCGCGCTTGTGCCTGCCTCCAAGTTTGTCCCGGAGAACGGCCCGGATAACAAGAAGCAGAGCCTTGGCAGGGCCAACGCAGCCAAGTTCGTGGAGCGGCTCTGCAAATATCCCGGCAATCCTTCAGTCATCATGGATGCGCAGAAGCACATCCTCGAGGCACATGCCGAGCGGCTGACCAGGGAGACGGGGAAGAAAGTTACGGTTGAGGATATCGAGGAAGGCCGTGCGCCGAGGCCAAAGGTGCTGGATATGTTTGCAGGGGGTGGGGCTATTCCTTTGGAGGCCTTACGCCTTGGCTGTGAGGCGTATGCGCTCGACCTTAATCCGGTAGCTCACATCATCGAGCTCTGCACACTTGTTTATCCACAGAAGTACGGTAAGCCAGACCCGAATGCCCGTGGGATGACCGGCCCGCCTGATAAAGACGGAAATTCAACTTGGGGCGGGCTTGCAGAGGAGGTCAAATATTGGGGCAACTGGGTGCTGGAGAAGGTCAAGGCCGAAATAGGCGACCTCTACCCTCTGATTCCTGACCCGGATGCTAAACCGGAGGAGATAGGTGGAGAGAAGCAATCTACGATGGACTTCGCCAAGGGGCCGCAGGGAAAGCTTACGGTGCCTGCCGGATACTTGACACCCGTGGCCTATCTCTGGACAAGGACAGTTCGGTGCAAGAACCCCTCATGCGGGGCCACCGTGCCGCTTGTGCGGCAGACATGGCTGTGCAAAAAGAAAAACCGTTATGTAGCCCTCAAGATGATCGCTCCCGAAGGCGAGAAGAAAGTGCGGTTTGAGGTTGTGGAGTCGGATAATGAGTCCGGCCTTGACTTCGACCCTGCCGGGTTTTCCAAAGGCGGCAACGCCACCTGCCCCTTCTGCTGGACCGTAGCCGACACCGGCTATGTGAAGGCTGAGGGACAGGCCAAACGCATGGGCCAACAGATGATGGCGATTGCTTGTATAAGGCCAGGCACGAGAGGAAAGGTTTACATCTCGGCAAATGATTTGTCAGAGTTTATTCCGAATGAAGAGGATTTAAAAGAGCGTATTGAAAGCCTGTGCAAAGAAACGGGGCTCACAGTACCTGCCGAACCTATGCCTCTGCAAGGCACCCTCGGCTTTCGGGTTCAACCCTATGGCATACAAACTTGGGGTGATCTTTTCACCTCACGCCAGATTATTTGTCTTCTTACCCTTGTTGCTGCAGTGTTAGAAGCAGAGAAAGAAATGAAAAGCTATTCACTTGATGCAGACATTACTAAAGCAATAATGACATACATGGCTGCTCTCATTGATCGACTTGCAGACTTCAATTCTTCTTTGTGTGTTTTTAACTATACAGGCGGTAGGGGCGTAGTTCATACCTTTGGGCGGCATGCAATACCGATGGTTTGGGATTTTGCCGAAACAAATCTATTCAATCCTGAGGGAGCAAGCTGGATTTCAGGTGTTGATGCTGTTCCCGCTGGTCTCCGTGATGCTGACATGTCGCTGATAAGTACTGTCCAGCGTGGTTCTGCCACTTCCCTACCATGGCCGAATGAATCCGTAGATGCTGTGATTACCGACCCTCCGTACTATGATAATGTGCCTTATGCGGATATCTCAGACTTCTTTTACGTCTGGCTCAAGCGAAGCATTGGGCACCTTTATCCAGAGCATTTTTCCACGGAAGGAACACCCAAGAAAGCCGAAGCAGTGGCTGAAGCAGTTCGCTACGGCAGGGATAAAAAGAAGGCTGAGAAGGCTTACGAGCAAATGATGGCCGACTCTTTTGCCGAGGCAAACCGTGTTCTCAAGCCGGGCGGACAGATGACCATAGTCTATGCGCATAAGACAACGCTTGGCTGGTCAACCCTTATAGATGCGCTGCGGCAGGCGGGCTTCATTGTTTCAGAGGCTTGGCCTCTCGATACGGAAAAGCCGGGACGGTTAAGGTCACAGGAATCCGCCGCCCTTGCTTCAAGCATCTTCCTCATTGCCAGAAAGCGTGAGAGCGCCGAGACCGGCTCTTACGAAGAGGACGTCCGGCCAGAGCTTGAGCGGATTATCCGTGAGCGTATTGAGACCCTGTGGGCTATGGGTATCTCAGGCGCAGACCTGAAAATCGCTGCTGTGGGTGCGGGCATGCGGGCTTACACCCGCTTTGCAAAGGTCGAGTACGCAAACGGCGAGGAAGTGCCTGCCGAGAAGTTTCTGGCTGAAGTCGAAGGCGTTGTCCAGGACATCCTCATGGAGAAGATTATCCGGGCAAGCCGTCCACATGTACCTTATGGCAAGATTGCGGCGGCAGGGGAAGAAGCCGGGCCTGAAAGCAAGATAGGCACGGCCGTGATTATGCCGAGCGTAAGCTCCATAGACCCGATAAGCCGATTCTACGTCCTCTGGAGGTATACATATAAGGCTGCGGAAATGGATGCAGGGGAAGCAATCGTATTCACCTACGGACAGCATGTGGAGCTTGATGGCCAGAACGGCCTTTCCAGCGGTAGCAGGGCCTTAGTGGAGAAAAAAAAGAGCAAGTAGTACCGTCTGCGTGACTATACCGAGCGTGGCCACGACGAAAAACTTGGTATGCCCGCATCTGCCAGAACGGACGGCACATACAGAGCCGATGGAACTCTCCGGGCAGATGGAACAGCTCAGCCGTCACTCATAGATGTTCTTCACCGAATATTATGGCTTATGGAGAACGAACCCCGCAACCTGAACGCCTTTCTCGATGAGGCCCGGCCTGACCACGAGCGTTTACGCCTTATTGCCGAGGCACTGGCAGGGCCCGGTCTTTCGGGAAAGAGCGCTGAAGAGTCGGGACAGCTGATAGCCACAACGGCCTCGGAGCAGGCGGCGCTGGGTAAGCTCCTTGCAAACTGGCGGGCGCTTATAGAATCGCGCCTTGCTGGCAGGTTGATTTGATAAATAAGAATCCAAGCAAATAAAAGAATGGAGGCATAAATGAGCACCAAGACCCTTCGCCCGTGGACAGATTTGGTAAAGCTACACCCCGACGTGGAAGGGGGAGTTCTTACGGAAGCGGTCTTTGCCATAGACCTCGGGGCCATTGCCGCTGGTGACCCGAACGTGCCGGTCGTGAACAGAGACCCTGAGGCATTCTTCCGTGCCACCTACCTGACGGCAGACCTGCAGAAGATGCTTGAAGAGGTGCTGGCCTCCCTGGCCGGAAAGGCGGGATATAACCGGGTACTGAAACTCCGCACACCTTTTGGCGGAGGCAAATCACATACCCTGGCTTCGCTTCTCCATGCGGCAAGGCACAGAGATGCCCTCGATGCGATTCCCGAGGGAAAGGGCTTTGCACGTCCGGGGGATGTGGCCGTAGCTGTGTTTGACGGTGAAAAGTTCGACGCCAGAAATGGCAAGACACTCGAGGATGGCCGGACGATCGGGACCATGTGGGGCTGGATTGCATGGCAGATAGACCCGGATAAGGCATATCCCCTCGTTGCCGAGCATGACAAAGACCGTGTAGCCCCTGGCGGCGACGTTATAAAGGAGATTCTTACAAAGGGGGCTGGAGGGCGTCCTGTTCTTCTCCTCCTCGACGAGGTGCTTAAATACATGGAGCGTGCGGCCGCGGTAAGCGTGCTCGATTCTACGCTTCAGCGTCAGGCCAAGGATTTCTTCCAGAACCTTACCGTCGAGGTTGCCGGAAGTGCAAATGCGGCCCTTGTGTATTCCCTTACATGGAGCGCCAGGGAGGCCCTCGGCAATGTAGGACTGCTTGCCGAGATAGACAAGCTTGCGGCCAGGGTGGATCAGCTAAGGGAACCTGTGACCGGAGACGAAATCCTCCCTGTCCTGCAAAGGCGACTTCTTGGGAGTGCACCTGAGGCAAGCTCCGCTACCGAAGTGGCTACCGCATACCAGGAAGTGGTAACCGGCATGCGAAGGGCCTATGCCGAAACCCCTTTCGAGCGTCAGCAGGCCGAAGAAGAGGGGCAGTTGCTGAGAGACCGTATGCGAACGGCCTATCCGTTCCACCCAGCCCTCATAGATGTAATGCGGGAGAGGTGGACTTCCATCGATGCCTTCCAGCGCACCAGGGGGGCGCTGCGTTTCCTGGCCTCCTGCATGCATTCCCTTAAGAAAAACGGAGGCGCTCAGTCTCTGTTGGGCCCGGGCGACGTCCCGTTGAAGGATGTGGATGTCCGGGTCAAGATGCTCAAGGAGCTGGGTGTCCAGAACGACTACGACCCTGTTATTACGGCGGACATCGATGGCCCTAATGCCAGGGCGAAACGCATTGACGAAAGATTGGCGCGTGAGACACCTGCCCTGGCAAGCGTAAAGCCTGCCACGCGCATAGCAACGGCAATATTGCTATATTCTTTCGGAGGGTTGCGTCGTGAAGGAGGCGGAGAAAACGAAACGCTTCCTCCTGGGGTTAATGAAAGCGAGCTCCTTGCCTCATGCGTCGGACCAGACCTCGACAATATCACTGCCACTGCGGTGTTGTCCGAGCTTCGGAACTCATGCCTTTATCTGCACTATGACGGCGTTCGGTACTGCTTCAAGAAGGACCCCAACGTTACAAAGCTGATAGAAGATGCAGAGCAGGGGGTTTCGCGGGAAGACGCTCAGACCAAAGGACATGGCCCGGTTCGGGATAAGATAAAAGAGATGCTCGATGCCCGGCTGGCGGGTCATCATACGGCGATTGTGTGGCCTTCGAGAAGCCCGGATATACCGGATGAAGACCCTCGATTCCTTGTAGGCTATCTTCCTTTGGAGTTTTCAGGCGAGAGCAAGGCCGAACAAGAGCGCGTGGCAAAGGACATGCTTTCAAAATACGGTGACCGGCCGAGGCGTTATCGTAACGGCATAGGGCTGGCCATTCCAGATAAGAAACAAATTGAAGCCTTGCGACGTGCCGTCCGCTATCTGCTTGCCATAGAACGGGTGGAAGCAAAGAAACAACAGCTTCGCCTTACCAAGGATCAACTCGATCAACTCAAGGAGCGGAAGCGGACAGAGCAGGCGGCTGCGGAATCGGCCTTCCGTGAATTATATACAGCCGTCTGGCTGCCGCGTGTAGAAGGCGGTACATTGGATATCGAAAAGGTTGAAAGAGGCGGACGGCCCCTCCAGGCTACCGGCATCCATGAGCGAATCATGGAGCTTCTGACAAGCGTTGGAACCCCGAAAATACACGGAACTGTAACGCCGCGCAAGGTGGCCGAAAGGGTGAAGCTTGGAGAGCCTTCTTCCGAGGGAGAGCCTGTATGCGCAGGCGTCAAGTCGTCAGATGTCTTGGAAGCGTTTTTTAGAGACATCACTCCTCCTCGTTTGATATCTTCAAATGTGCTTCGGAAAGCAATTGCTCGTGGTGTTGAAAATGCAGAGTTTGCCTACTATAGCGGTGTTTCGCCTACCCTTGGCTCGGATGGAAAATACCAGGTAAACAGGGACAAGGTTGTAATTGGCCGCCTGCTTGCGGAAGATGAGGTGGATTTCGATTCCGGGTTCCTTATGATTACATCTGCCGTGCCGGAAGCCCCCGAGGTTGTTCCACCAGAAACTCAGGTTGGCCCTGAAGGGCCGGGCCCGGAAACTACTACGCCTCCAACCGGGCCTGGCGAAGGTCCGCCAACAGAAGAAGCGGGGGAACTTAGACGGAGCGTCTCTTTAACGTTCAAGGCAACGAGAGACCAGGTCTTCAAGGCGTTCCCGGCAATAGCCAACCTTGCCGATAAATCGGATGATGGGAAGGTGAAGATACGCATTGAGGGAACGGCTGCAGACGGCTATGACCCCTCATGGTTCCGCAATGCCGTAGAAGAACCGCTTGACGAGGCGGATATTGAAAAAACAGATGAAGAGTGAAAGGAGGAGCTTATGCCACGCAAAGAGAAGGTGACCAAGGTTATCGATGGCGATACTTTTGAGACGGCAAGCCGGAAGCATCCGGTCAGATTGGCCGGTGTGGATACACCCGAGAAGGGACAGCCGGGCAGGCATGCAGGGAGCTTCAACTTCCTTTACTGCCTTGCTGCCATTACCTACAATAGCATCCGTCAGGCGGCTCAAATAGATACTAAAGAATTGACTTTATGGCGAAGGTGGATTAATCTAGTCTGCCGTGAAGAGGGGACTGACATATAAGGAGGCTGGTGTAGACATCTCCGAGGGGGAGAGGCTCGTGCGGTCCATAAAGGGCTATGCGAGGGATACCCATAGAGAGGGGGTTATTACAGGCGTAGGCGGCTTCGGAGCGTTGTTCGATGCAAGCTTCAAGAGGTGCAGCCATCCTGTACTAGTCTCCGCCACCGATGGAGTAGGGACTAAACTCAAGGTGGCCTTCATGGCGGACAGGCACGATACCATAGGCATAGACCTGGTGGCCATGAGCGTGAACGATATAGTAACCAGCGGCGCGGAGCCCCTCTTCTTCCTGGACTACTTTGCCACGGGGAAGCTGGATAAGAGGAAGGCCGGCCGGGTCATAAGGGGCGTGGCGAAGGGGTGTAAAGAGGCGGGGTGTTCCCTGATCGGCGGCGAGACTGCCGAGATGCCGGGTATATACAGGTCCGGTGAGTATGATCTCGCTGGGTTTGCGGTTGGTGTGGTTGATAAGGCCCGTATCATAGACGGTTCTTCCATAAAGGCCGGAGATATTCTTGTCGGTATTGCGTCGAACGGCCTCCATAGTAATGGATACTCGCTGGCGAGGAGGGTGTTCTTCGAAAGGATGGGTTTGAATATCGATAGTCCGGTCAAGGGTCTGAGAGGCAGGATAGGCAACGAGCTCCTAAAGCCCACCAGGATATACGTAAGACCCGTACTCTCTTTGTTGAACGACTACGAGATAAAGGGGATAGTCCATGTCACGGGTGGAGGGTTTGCGGAGAACATACCGCGTGTCATTCCAGGGCGATGCAAGGCGGTCATTCAAAGCGGCGCATGGCCGGTGCTTCCGGTATTCAAGATTATCCGCGATGAAGGACCCATCACAGACGATGAGATGTTCAGGACGTTCAATTGCGGTATAGGTATGATATTGATAGTCTCCCGCGCCGATTCTGCCCCGATTATCAAGAGGCTCGTGGAGTTAAATGAAAAGCCGTATCTTATTGGCGAGGTCGCCGTGAGGGGTAAGGGGGAAAGGGCTGTCGAGATATTATGATCGGTCTTGGAGTGCTTGTATCCGGAAATGGCACCAACCTGCAGGCTGTGATTGATGCCGTAGAGGCAGGTGTGCTGGATGCGGAGATCCGGGTTGTAGTGAGCAATAACCGTGGCGCCTTCGCGCTTGAACGGGCCAGGCGACATAAGATCCGGGTGGAGGTGCTTCCGAACGGCGCTCTGCCTTCAAGGGAGGATTACGACAACAGGTTGGTTGATGTGCTGATGGGTTATGGCGTGGACTTGGTTGTCCTTGCGGGCTTTATGCGTGTTGTGACCCCCGTTCTGTTGAACGCCTTCCATATGAGGATTCTAAACATCCACCCTTCACTTCTTCCCGCCTTTCCCGGACTAAATGTTCAAAGGAAGGCCCTTGACCACGGTGTGCGTTTCAGCGGGGCTACCGTGCACTTCGTGGACGAGGGGGTGGATACCGGACCTATTATAATCCAGGCGGTGGTCCCTGTCTTCGATGACGATACGGAGGAGACGCTTTCGGAGAGGATACTGAAGGAAGAGCACCGTATATACCCTCAGGCCATTCAGCTCTTTGCGGAGGGACGACTCGAAGTGCGGGGCAGAAGGGTATTTATAGGGGATGCCCCCAAAGTGGAGGGGGCGATGGAGAACCCGGAAGTGACTATCCTGAAGTGACGCCGATAGGCTCGCCGTAAGGAGCTCCCGTGACAGTCCTGGCAGAGACACCTCCCTGACACATTATATGCAGAGCATCGTACTCCTCCCGTGTGCGTCCGCAACTCTCCGCGTTTTGCCTGCTTTGCTCTGACGCCCTGTACAGATCTATACTACGGCTTGGCGGTCACGGAGTGACCGTTACACCCACACTGTCGTATATTCCACTTCCAAGGTCTGGAAGCCCGTCGGTGTTCACGTCGACGCCGAAGTGGAAGTTGTATGTGTTGGGCGGCAGCATCGATGTGTCGAGTATATCGACGCCGTCCAGATTGAATGACGGTCCCTGATATGTTAAGGACTGCCCTTCTTTCCATCGCCCTGCTGAAGCGTCGAAGTGGAACCACTGCCCCGCCGCCTCCGCGAGCATCCACCAATCCACGGGCGTTCCTGAGTAGTACCCTGGTATGAGGGTGGCGGTAACGGTAAGGTTTTCACCTTCTGCGATAGTTACAGGACCGTTAATGGAATTGGCCTTGATGTCCAGCAGAAAGTTCTGGGTGAAGAATATATCACTC
>WGFD01000330.1 GCA_015492395.1 Deltaproteobacteria bacterium
CAGGCGGAGATTTCCGGCGGCTTGCCGCCGGAAGCTCCAATCTTTGTATTAAATGAGGAGAGAGACGGATGGCGAGACTATCGGTAAATGTTGATCATGTGGCTACCCTGAGGCAGGCTAGAAGGGAGTCGGAGCCCGATCCCGTGACTGCGGCGATGCTGGCCGAGACGGCTGGTGCCGACGGTATAACGGTCCACCTACGGGAAGACAGGAGACACATCCAGGACAGGGACCTTGCCGTCCTTAAAAAGATGGTCAAGACCTCCCTGAACCTTGAAATGGCCGCAACCGGTGAGATGGTGCAGATAGCAATGGACATAAAGCCCGATATGGTGACCATAGTGCCGGAAAAGAGGGAAGAGCTGACTACCGAGGGTGGACTGGACCTTAAGGGCCATAACAGGGAGGAGATAAAGAGGTTTACAAGGACATTAAAGGACTCCGGACTCAAGGTGAATCTCTTCCTGGACCCTGATCCGGAACAAATAAAGATCGCGCACAAGATAGACGCAAGCGGGGTTGAGATCCATACCGGCAGGTATGCCAATATGAGGGACGACCACATGAGGGGCCAGGAGGTTAAACGGATATACAATGCCGCCAATCTGATATCGAAGCTTGGAATGGCGGTTCATGCGGGCCATGGACTCGACTACAGGAATGTATCCATGATCAGGGAGATTGGTGAAATAGAGGAGTTTGCCATCGGATTTTCTATAATTGCCAGATCCGTTACCGCTGGTATAGAGAGGGCGGTCAGGGAGATGGTGGAGCTGGTAAGGTGAAGGGTGGTGCCGGGATACGGTGTCCGGTTCTTGCTTATAGGGTATGGTCAAGGGGATAGGCGTAGATATAGTAGATGTGTCGCGCTTTGAAGGTGTTCTTGAGAGGCATGGCAAGAGGTTCATGGAGCGTATCTTCACCCCGGGTGAGATGGACTACTGCGAAGGAAAGTACAGGCCGGCCATGCACTATGCGGCGCGTTTCGCGGCCAAGGAGGCCGTTATCAAGGCCCTTGGAAAGCGGATTCCATTCAAGAATGTGGAGATTGTGAGAGGCGAGAGCGGCAAGCCCGGATTGGATGTGAAGGGCTACACCGCAGAAATGGGATACATCTGGCACCTCTCAATCTCGCACGATGGCGGGTATAGCCTTGCATCCGTAATCTTGGAGGAGAGAGATGAAGGTCGTTGACGCCCGGACCATGCGTTCCATGGATCGGAGGGCCATGGAGGAGTACGGGATAAGTTCCCTTGTTCTTATGGAGAATGCCGGGAGAGGGGTGGCCGAGATCGCCATGCGGGAGTTTTCGGGCCATGGTGTGAGGTATGCAGTCGTTGCCGGCAAGGGCAACAACGGCGGTGACGGGTTCGTAGCGGCTAGACACCTTGCCAATAGTGGCTTGAGGGTCAAGGTCTTCCTCCTGGGGGATCCGTCCGATGTGGGTGGCGGTGCCGGGACGAATCTTGAGATATGGAGGAAGATGGGAGGAGAGGTGGATGTATTGAGGACGGAGAGTGATGTCGACAGGGCAAGGATCGCACTGAGCCACTCTGGGGTCATTATAGACGCCGTCTTCGGTACCGGCCTCTCTTCGGCGGTGATGGGATACCATAAGAGGATGGTCGATCTGGTTAATTTCGTAAAGGTCCCGGTACTCTCCGTGGACGTTCCTTCCGGCCTTGATGCGACTACAGGCAGGGCGCCCGGTTCATGTGTGGAGGCCAAGATCACGGCTACTATGGCGATTCCTAAGATAGGGCTCCTCGTATACCCGGGTGCGTCGTATGCCGGCAGGGTGAAGGTGGTTGACATAGGTATGCCCCGTACGCTCGTTGAGGATGAGAAGATACCATGGAACGGCGTGGATTCGCAGACCATCAGGGGGATGATCAGACCTAGATGCCCGGATAGCCATAAGGGAAGTTTCGGGCACCTTCTGGTGCTGGGGGGATCGGATGGGAAGACCGGGGCGGTCTATATGGCGGCCATGGGAGGGCTCCGTTCGGGGGTCGGCCTGGTGACTATAGGAGTCCCTGAGAGTCTGAACCCGATCCTCGAGGTGAAGACCACGGAGGCCATGACATACCCCTTGCCTGAGGCGGAAGACCACACCTTGGATGACTCCTCATTAGAGAAGATAATCTCACTGGCCGGGGGAAAGTCGGCCATAGTTATAGGACCGGGATTGTCCACTTCTGAGGGGATTACACACCTCCTCTCCGACCTGATCAGGTCAGCTGGGTCTCCCATGGTAATAGATGCGGATGGACTTAATGCCGTGGCGGGGACAGGAGACCTCCTGGGTGGCGCGGCTGTACCCCTGGTGTTAACTCCCCATCCTGGAGAGATGGCCCGCCTTGCAGGCATCGGAACCGAAGAGGTTCAGATGAACAGGATAGAAATTGCGCGAGGTTTTGCCCGTGAGAATAACGTGATAGTAGTGCTTAAGGGTGCTAGGACGGTCACGGCCTCTCCGGCGGGAGAGGTCTTCATAAACCTCAGCGGCAACCCGGGCATGGCCACAGCAGGCACCGGTGATGTCCTCTCCGGACTGATAGGGGGGCTTATTGCGCAGGGGTACGATCCCTTGAAGGCGGCGGTGGCAGGGGTCTATATTCACGGTCTTGCCGGTGACAGAGTGGCCGAAGAGGGGGGGATGGCTGGAATGGTGGCGACCGATATACTTGGAATGGTGCCTAATGTGATCGCTTCCCTCTCAACCCCTGTGCGTGGTGTGTAAGGGGCTGGGAGCCCGGCTGTCATTGACGACGTTCGCCGCATACTAATTTATTACAGAGCCGTCAGGGTGGAAGAGGGTCGTTTTGGAGGAGTATCGCACGCTCTCGCCTGAAGAAACGCGAGAGATAGGCAGGAGGCTGGCAAAGAGTGTGAGGCGTGGGGATGTGGTTGTCCTTGAGGGAGACCTTGGAGCCGGAAAGACGACGTTTGTGCAGGGACTGGCTGAGGGTCTGGGCATTGGGGATATCACGAGGAGCCCCTCCTTCAATATAGTCAATGTATATGAAGGGACCATGAAGTTGTACCATATAGACCTCTACAGGCTTGCCTCCGGGGAGGATGCCGGGGACTTGGGGCTCGATGAAATGCTCTATAATGAGGATGGAGTAAGTGTGATTGAGTGGGGTAACAGGCTTGAATGTGGACTCTGGGCGGACTATATCTCCGCAAAGTTCTCCCATGAAGGGGCTGATAAGCGGAGGATTCGCATCTACAGGCATCGCAAGAAGGCGACCGGTCGTGATAAGATAAAGAGATGAAGGAGGTCCTTGATGAGTGATTACGATGTAGTTGTCATAGGAGGTGGACCGGGAGGCTATGTCGCGGCCATCAGGGGCGCCCAGTTGGGCGCAAAGGTCTGCCTTATTGAGAGCGACCGGGTCGGTGGTACCTGCCTTAACAGGGGCTGTATCCCGACAAAGGCCCTGTACGCCTCCGCAAAGGCGCTTTCCATGGCTAGAGAGGGCGGGGTATTCGGTGTGGAGGCCGGCAGAATAGGCTTCGATATAGAGAAGGCCGTTGCCAGGAAGAATACGGTGGTGGAGAAGCTGGTCGGAGGGGTTGAGCACCTGCTCAAGGCGAATCGCGTGGATCTGAAGAGGGGGAGGGGATATATAGATTCGCCGCAGACCGTTATGGTGGAAGATAAAGACGGGGTTGAGAGGGTAGGCGCCTCGAAGATAATAGTCGCGACAGGTTCGGAACCGGCGATGATCCCGGTCTTTAATATAGACAGGGAGGACATTATCACGAGTACGGAACTGCTCGACATCGACCGTGTCCCGCAGAGCCTGCTCATAATAGGCGGTGGTGTAATGGGATGCGAATTCGCCTCTATCTTTTCCGAGTTCGGCAGCAAGGTTACCGTAGTGGAGCTGCTTGACCGCATCCTGTCTACGGAGGAGAGGCAGGTCTCCAGGACTATAGCTAAGAGGTTCAAGGATAGAGGGATAGAGGTCGTTACTGGTGCCGAGGTTGAGGCCGTGGAGAAGGTGGAAGGGGGGGTGAAGACCGTCCTGGAG
>WGFD01000331.1 GCA_015492395.1 Deltaproteobacteria bacterium
CGCTATGCATGTTCAAATATTCGCAAGACGGATGTGGTCCGATCTCACACCTTCTTCCTCCTCAGAAGCCTGTAAGCGCCCATCTTGACCGCGTCGTTGAAAACGAACCAGGCCAAAGCGTAGACCCACAGATAGGCCGCGTACTTCCAGCCTATAGGGGTAATGAGTATGCCGTAGACCGCGATAAGCGTGCCCACCACCCTTGTTGAAAATGTAGCCCCGAAGAGAAGTTTTGATGGATAAGGCCTCTTCCAGAACCAACCCTCCGTGCGTGTATTATATATGGTCCCATGACCGGCAACGACGAGTTTGGCGAAAAGGAGCGATTGGATCATCTCCATGGAGAAACCGTATTCCTTTACTATAAAGAAGATCAGAAAGGAGGATACGAGTCCCGCCGCACCAAGCACGCTGGCCACGGTAAGGAGTTCGGGCATGTTCCATCGCACGGGGTCGCGATCTATCCGGGTGTTGTCGTAGGCGATAGCGAGGATGGGGATGTCGTTTAAGAGGGCCAGGATTATTATCATAAGGGCCGTTACCGGATAGAAGTTGAAGACCACGATGCTCAGGGTCATAAAGAGGATTATGCGTATGGTCTCGGCGATACGGAAGATGGAATAACTCCTCATGCGCTCGAAGGTGATGCGGGCCTGTTTTACGGCCTCGTTAATCACACCGAGGCCGGGCTTTGTCAGTATGATGTCCGCGGCGGCGCGCGCCGCGTCGGTGGCGTTGGATACGGCTATGCCGCAATCGGCCTTCTTCAGCGCCGGCGCGTCGTTCACCCCGTCACCGGTCATGGCCACTATGTGATCGCCTCTCTGGAGGGTGCCCACTATCTTGTACTTGTCCTCGGGTACGACCTCTGCAAAGATGTCCACAGACTCTATCATTTCTATGATGGCCGACTCGTGGGCCTGTATGAACTCCCTGTCGAGGATACTGGTGTCGAACATATTCTCCACATCCTCCATTACGCCGGAGGCAAAGCGTTCGGCGTCTCTGCGCGACACCTCGGGTTTGAGGCGGCGGTAGATGGCCGCTGACACCACCTTCGCCAGGTTCAGGATTTCGCTGCCGGCGCTTCCCCTAAGCTGCTTGGAGCTTATCGACTTCTGCTCAAGGCTCAGGAGTTTCCCTATCTCCTTCGCTATGGCCACGTTGTCGCCTGTGACCATCTTTACGCTTACACCGTAGTGACGCATTTCTATAATCACGTCGCGCGAGTCCTCGCGCGGCGGGTCAAAGAGAGGAATCAGACCAATGAGCTCAAGAGGTCTTTCTCCATCTCTTCGTCCAACGGCGATGGTGCGGTAGCCCTTCGACGCGAGCAGATCAACCATATTTGTAAAGTTTCTCTCGTCGCTGTCCGGGAGTTGGGCCATTTCCAGGAGTACCTGCGGGGCGCCCTTTACGGCCTGAAAACTTTCACCGCCCTTCTCGATATCCGCCTCGGTCCGTTTTCTTATGGGGTCGAAGGGGGTAAAATGGATCTGTTTGTAAGCTTTCCAATCCACCCCCGGCATTTTCTCGTCTATATAGTGGAATATGGGCATCTCCAGGGGGTCCTGATTTTCGAGCCGCGAGGCGAGCGCCGCGTGCAAAAAGAGCGTCTTTTCATCGTAACCGTCGAACACCAGCGGCTCGGCCACATGCATCTCGTTCTTTGTAAGCGTTCCGGTCTTATCCGAGCAGAAGACGTCCACCCCGGCCAGTTCCTCTATGGCCACAAGGCGGCTCACAATGGCGTTTCGCCGCGCCAGGTTCAGCGCCCCCACGGCCATGGTCACCGAGAGAACGGCGGGCAGAGCCACTGGGATGGCGGCCACAGTAAGGACAAGGGAAAACCGCATAATCTCAATAAAGTTTTCGTGCCGGAAAAGAGCCACCATAATGATGACGAGGACAAGGACGATGGTTATAAGGATGAGAAAATTTCCGATATGGACGACCATCTTCTGAAAGTGGCTCCGCTCTTCCAACTCCGCCTTCGCCACAAGCGACACTACGGTATGGAAGTTTGTGTTCTCTCCGGTGTTGACCACCACGGCGAGCATCTCCCCCTGCTTGACTATGGTGTTTGCGTAGGCCACTTCATTTATTTTTTTACTTACAGGCAGGCTCTCTCCGGTAAGGGTAGCCTGGTCGATGAGCAGGTAGTCCCCCTTTATAAGCTGAACATCGGCGGGCACGATATCACCGATCTTCAGTTTTATGATGTCGCCGGGCACCAGTTCCTTCATCGCCACCGGGCCGAACCTGCCGTCCCTCAGGACCATGACCATTGTTGTCATTCGCTGTTTCAGTGCCTTGAGGGCGTTAAGCGCCCTATGCTCCTGGTAGAAGTCGAGTATGCCGTTTATCATAAGCATTATCATGATGATTACGAAGTCGGCCCACTTCTGCACTATGGCCGAGAGTACGGCCGCCGCCTCTATCATCCAGGGTATCGGTCCCCAGAAACGGCGCAACACCCTGTGCCAGAGGGGTTCCGCCTTCTCCTCGATTTCGTTGTAGCCGTAGCGCGAGAGGCGCTTCTTCACCTCTCCGGCGCTTAGGCCCCTCTCAGTGTCGACCTTGAGGAGGTTCAGAGTATGATCCGCAGGATTCTTCGCATAATCGTCCGTATGTTGAGCCATAGTTGTTCTCTGGTTTGAGACTTGTGGATTGACGCTTTATACCAAAGCCGATTTCAGCGCGTTTTGATAGAACTTCCCTATGTACTCCTTTGCCATCCTGCGGGCGCTGAAGAGCGGACCGACGCTCACCATCGCCTCTTTCATGATCTTGACCCAATCACGGGGTATGCCGTTATCGTCGACATTGAAGTACGTGGGCAACACCTTCTTGTCCAGGATCTCATAAACGGCCTCCGAGTCAACTAAGTCCCTGTCCGGCCCCTCTTTCGTGTCGAAACCCCATCCGTTCTTACCGTTAAAACCCTCTATCCACCAGCCATCCAATATGCTAAGGTTCGGGACACCGTTCAGCGACGCCTTCATGCCGCTGGTTCCGCATGCCTCGAAGGGCGGAAGGGGGTTGTTCAGCCAGAGGTCGACTCCGTGCACAAGGTACTGGGCCAGTTGTTCATCGTAATCCTCCACGAAGGCTATACGGCCGAAAAAAGACGGGGACTTCGCCGCGTTAAATACCCGTTGCAGGATCCTTTTGCCGGGGTCGTCATCGGGATGGGCCTTCCCGGCAAAGATAATCTGTACCGGCCTCCACCGGTCTTGGAGCATCCTTTTGAGTCTTTCAATGTTGTGAAAGATCATTGTGGCCCGTTTATAAGTGGCAAACCTGCGGGCAAAGCCAAGGGTCAGGGCATTCGGGTCGAGCATCACCCCCGACGCCAGGACTATACGGGGATCCGGGGCTTCATCAACCCACATCCGCCGTGCCCTATCCCTTATGGCATCTATCAACTTCACCTTGAGCCTGTAATGTGTCCGCCAGATCTCCTCGTCAGGGATGTCCTTGACGGGTTGCCAGAGATCCGGGTTGTCGTGTTCCGCAAGCCAGTACGGGCCGAGGTGGTTGTTGAAAAGCAGGTGGATCTTCGGTTCGATCCATGTAGGCACGTGAATGCCGTTAGTGATGTAGTCAATAGGAATCCTATCTTCCGGCAACCCCGGCCACAGGGACTGCCACATACGACGGCTCACATCCCCGTGCCTCCTGCTCACGCCGTTGCGGTACCCTGAAGTCTTCAGGGCGAAGGCGGTCATATTAAAACCGGGACGAGGGTCCCCGGGATTCATTCCCAGTTCAAGAAAATCATCACGGCTCAACCCCATGGAGGGCCAGTAGGAGTTAAAATATTTCTCGACCATGGAAAAAGGGAACACGTCATGGCCGGCCGGAACCGGAGTATGCGTGGTAAATACAGTGGTTGTCCGGACCTGCTCAAAGGCTTCTCCATACTCCATGCCGCTTTCGGTTCTTTCCCTGATCCGCTCAAGGACTGCGAAGGCGGGATGACCTTCATTCAGATGAAGAACGGAAGGCTTCAGGCCGAGGGCCCTCAACACCGCCGCTCCGCCGATACCAAGAACTATCTCCTGCCTTAGGCGCTGCTCAGGGTTCCCTATATAGAGGCGCGCCGATATGGCGCGGTTCCATGGATCGTTCGCCTCTGTGTCGGTATCAATGAGATATAAAGATACCCTCCCGACCAGGACTCTCCACACTTCGACATAGACAGGGGGCTCAATAAAGGGGACCTTCACCGTTAGCCGAGCCCCTTTTTCATCAAGCACGCGGGAGATGGGGGCATTCTCTCTTTCCATGGGCTCTTCCGTGCCGATCTGCCATCCATCGTGGGTCATCCTCTGCCGTATATATCCTTCCGGATACATGAATCCGACACCCACCAGCGGGACGTCCAGGTCGCTGCACTCCTTTAAGAAGTCCCCCGCGAGAAACCCCAGCCCTCCCGCGTAAAACGGCAATGAGTGGTGAAGACCGTATTCCGCGGAAAAATAGGCAATGGACATATTTCGCGGCGCTGCTATATTATCATGGAACCAGCCGACGCCAGTGATCATCTCCTCTTTAAACCTTGCCATAACGGCGTCGTAATACCTCAGAAACTTCTGATCCCTTGCGGCGGCGTCAAGGATCTCTTTTCCCAGGTTATTGAGCATCTTTATGGGGTTATGGACGCTTAACTTCCATGCGACGCGGTCCAACACCTTAAAGAGCATCCTGGCCTCGGGATGCCAACTCCACCAGAGGTTGTCCGCCAGATCTACAATGCCGGATATCCTCTCCGGGACATGACTAAACCCACCTTTGATGGCACTCATAGCGGTATCCTTGATCCGGTCGATGGGGTCTTTCGGCACATACTTACCTACCCTGCTGGTACGGAAGATTCGAGATACTCACGGCCTGTCCGTCTCTTACGACCTCGACTCGCGTCCCGGAGACTATCTTTCATCCTCTTTATCTTCATGGTTATCTTCATCACGGAGTCGAAGTTAAGGGATATGGAGTTTATACCATCTTGCACTAGAATTACAGAAAACTCAGGGTAATCATTCGGGTCCTGCCCGCATATGCCGCCGCGACGTTTGTTTCTCATCGCACCCGCCACAGACATGGAAACCATCTTCACGACCCTAATAAATAGGGCAACCTTGAAGTGTCGAACTTATTGTCTATCCTATATAATATTGCTCGGTCGGCAAAGAGTGACGCAAAGCGCCACGGCGGCATCCCGGCGGCACTCCTTGCATAGCCTGTCATACGCGCTTTCAATATCCTCTGTCTTAACATCTTTGAACCAACGGATGTGCTCGGCGTTCTCTCTCATGTTACGTGCCTCCTCACAGCCATAAGCCTTGAAGCTCCCTGCAGCAAGCTGCGGGGAATGCCTGCTGTCAATCCCGATGGACAGATGCGTCGCACGGCAGACAAGCGCTCGCGTGGTAATCCGCCGTTGCTCTTAAATCATCTTGATTATCATCCTTACACCACTGGAAACCCAGCTAGGACCCATAAGAACATCGGGGCAATACCGTCCGAATAAACACCCCGCCTTCCCCCAGCGAAAGAACGGCCGAGAACCTGGCAACCCTCCGATTTGATGGGTTCCACTTATACTATAGCACTATCCGGCCGGCGGTCAACTCAAAGCGCGTATTGAAGCTCCATGCAGCAGACAGGGAATCTCCTCATGCAAGGAATTGTCCGACCCGCCTGTCAACTGCGGCGGCGGAACTGGATAGCCATGCGAAGCTGCGAGTTATGGATGGATATGTGTTCAGGGCGGCAAAGAGACTTTTCGGGATACCGGAGCTTCGATACTACGCCATAGGGGTGCGGGCTTACGAGTATATTCCAGAGACATGCCTGAAGAACTTGCCCCCGGCAGCAGAGAAGCGGTCTGCAAGAACGGTTTGCGTTATTCACCCCGCCGAGACGCCGGAAAACCATGAGGGAGATGATCTTGAGGGTTATGCGTGCATTTTTATTTTATTTGACAACCATTTCCTCATATATTATATTATTCGAATGTCTCTTGGATTTATAAGATGCTTTAATCACTGTAGAAAACCTGTCGTCACATCCCTGTAAAAAGCTGCAAATCCGATGGGTGAAAGATTAAAGCATAATCTGTTTTCATCTCTTTGGTCCCTGTGTTCGGGCTTATAAGGAGGGCGTGGTTATGAACAATGTAACCGGATTGAGGTGCAGGGAATGCGCCAAGACATACCCAGTAGATCCTGTCCACGTATGTGAGTTCTGTTTCGGACCGCTTGAGGTCATCTATGACTATGATTACATAAAATCGGTCCTTACCAGGGACAAGATCGCCCTCAGAGAGCCGAATATGTGGAGATACAAGGAGCTATTGCCGCTCGACGGCGAGCCTGCCGTAGGCTTCGATGTGGGTTTCACCCCACTTGTGAGGGCGAAGAACCTTGAGAAGGCCCTTGGCCTAACGGAGCTGTACATAAAGAACGATGCCGTAAACCATCCCACCCTATCCTTCAAGGACAGG
>WGFD01000332.1 GCA_015492395.1 Deltaproteobacteria bacterium
GCCTATCATCCGGTATCTCCCTCCGTCGTCAAATCATCGTTGTTTGATACCGGATATTATATACCTCCCTTGGGATCAATGGGAAGACTTTTTCAACAGCCCCGCACTTCCCCTATTTTCGAACACCTCGCTTCGATACTACACGGTTATTATGGTAAGCGCCATGCCTGTTCTCTTTGTCTTTCAGCATCTTATAGTCCATTTATCCAGCGCTGCAGGGTTATTTAAGGCGATCTTCGCCTTCAGGAAACGCTTTTCTACCACCACTCTCTGCGCAGAAACAAATAATAAATGGAAGGCCGGAAGATCCGTTACCGGCAAATTTCCTTGACTTATTCAGCTTATTAACTATAATGTCATATATGGCATTTGAGCTATTACATAAGAAACAGGATGAAGTCCTTGATATCATATTCGGCAATGAAGAAAGCATATTCCCCGGCGCACGGGTAATCCTTGCCGGGGGAACCGCCCTTGCCAGATGCTATCTGCAACACAGGCCTTCCTATGACCTGGACTTCTTTGTAAATGCACGGTTTGACCCCTTTGTAATCCAGCGCAGGCTTTCCGGCGTAGGAGTGGTGTTAAATATGGTCAAGATTGTCAATGACCCGATGTTTGCAGCTCAACTTCACGGAACGGTCGACGTTCAAGGCGAGCCACTTAAAGTAAGCATCGTCGAGGATATATACGCGGACATGTTCCCAGTGAAGACCGTCCGCGCCATACTCACTGAAACCGTCGAGGGCCTTTACCACCGCAAGCTCCGTACGATCACCGGCTCCGGGAAGGGTGGAACCTCTTCAACAGGGCGAACAGTGCATGCGGGGGCAAGAGAGACCGCAAGGGACCTCTTCGATCTTTATGTTTTAAGTAACGAGGTAAAGCCGCTCATGGAATTCGTGAGGGAGATCAACGAGCACGGGGCCGCTCTCCCGGAGACATTGCTCATAAGCGGGCTAAGAAAAATTCGATGGAAGGAATTGATGGATGAATTCGAAATGCTTGAGAAAGCCGAGAGGTACACGGATACCAAGCTATTCGATATCAAACGTTATTTCGACGGAACATTACGATGACAGATAGAGTCATGGTTCTCAGGTCGGCATTTTGGAGCGGTCGCCTGACTTACAAGAAATGGCGCGGGATTCTTCGGGGCGGCCCGCAGGCGCATATGCGGATTTTTGTCCAGGCGTTTCTTCATATGCCGATGGACTGGCTCCTTGGAGAGATAGGCACTGAAAAGTTCATATCCATTTGGCCCGATGTTAGGAATGAATTTTCGATGGACTCACCCTTTGAGAAGGGAGTCCTTGACGCATGGGACGCTATCTGGGGCGTAAAGATCACAGGGGACTCCCAGTATCCCGTGAGTTTCGACATGGCGCGTCTTCCCAGGAGGCGCCGCGAGGTTTTGAAGACGATTGTCTGCAACCCGGGGATAAGTATCTATGGTCTTGCCAAGAGGACACGCCGCGATTACAGCAGGGTATTGAAGGATGTCAGGTTGCTGGCAGAAACCGGAGAGATCGAAATAAGGCTCGATCACGGATCGAGCAGAAAGGCAAAACAGCTTCTGCCGGTACGCTCCATAAATGCCGAATTAGCAAGGATTTCTGCTCAATCATAAAACTGCAACCACATAGTTGCACATATTATCACTGCTGTCACATCAACATGAGATAAAGATAGCCCGAACCGAGTCTTTGCGCACAAAGGGCTAGCCCTCTGTGTCAATATAGCTGAGACACCCACCTTATGTTAAATTAGAGTAGAAGGTTGGAAGGAGACAGCGTTATGAAGAAGGAAGTGCGAGAAAGGATTGAGGCAATGGCAGTATAATCAATTCTTTTAGGTCCCGGCTTTCTTGTTCAGCAAATCGGCTTAAGTTGCCCCGAGAAAAAAAGTAAGGCCAATATAGTATTATAGAGATAAATGATCAATGGAGAACTTGTTTTATAGGTAGTGTCAAATGTTATTGTTTTTTATTTTACACATAACGAGTCTGTAGAAAAACCCCTATTTCTAAAAATTGTGGCTCATAACCGATTGATTTACAACACTTATTCTTTGAAATATTCTTGAATTGGACTGATACTACAGGCTCGATCAAGAAGTCAGCATGTATTGTACGGTCATTGCCGGTGGATTAGTTGCGCCTGGACCGGCGCCGCTTTTTGGGAAGCATCCCTTCAACCGCCGAAAGCAGATCCGCTTTTTGGAAGGGCTTATTAATGAATAGGTTGATATCCTTATCTTCCTCTCCGCTGCCGGGATCATAACCCGAAATGGCGATTATCTTTAAAGACGGCTTTTCAGTCTTGAACTCCTTGATCAATTGCCTGCCCGCAACCAGGGGCATACGCATATCCGTTATTACAAGGTCCACATCCCCGGCCATCTCCTTGAATACACCACGGGCATAGACAGGATTATCAATAGCCATGACCTTGTAACCCTCCTTTTCAAGCGCCGCCTTTATGTAACTCAATATACCCTTCTCGTCGTCTATTACCATCACCGTCTCTCTAAATTCAACCTGTGATCTTGAGACCTTCCGGACAATCGCCTCGGAGACAGGCAGATATATCTCGAACATGGTGCCCTTTCCCATGTGGCTCTTCAGGTCCACGACACCCCTGTGGTCCTTTACTATGCCGTAAACCATGGCCAGACCGAGCCCTGTACCCTTCCCCACCTCCTTAGTCGTAAAGAACGGGTCGAAGACCTTATTCACGATATCCTCAGGTATACCCGTCCCTGTGTCTGAGACCCTTAAGACAACATATCTTCCGGGATCAAGGAGTGGATGTATATGCACCGCCTCTTTTCCCAAGGCAACTGGGGCAGTACTTATGGTTATAGCCCCCCCCTCCGGCATGGCGTCCATAGCGTTAACACAAAGATTCATGATCACCTGTTCCATCTGGGTGCCGTCGCAGTTGATCAATGGGATATCTTCATTCAAGTCCAGCTGCACCTCAGCGTTTCTCTTCCTCACCACCTGTTCGAGAAGATCCATA
>WGFD01000333.1 GCA_015492395.1 Deltaproteobacteria bacterium
CACACCTATCATTCTTGAATCCACCTTCAACGGTATACTGACAAATGAACCCGTTTTGTACCTGGACCTGTTCTTTCGGCCGAAGGGCTCAAGATAAGGGTTGGAGAGGGGATATCCGGCATGGTGGTGGAAAAAGGCAACCCTGTTATAGTCAAGGATATAGAGAGTGAGCCCTTCGGCCGAAAGAACAGGTCCAGGTACAAAACGGGTTCATTTGTCAGTATACCGTTGAAGGTGGATTCAAGAATGATAGGTGTGATCAATATCTCAGACAAGATAGGTGGAGAGGTCTTCTCCGAGGAAGACATGCACCTCTTATTCTCCTTCTCCTACTACGCATCTGTGGTGCTAGAGCGTGGCACTTACTACAGGATGACAAAGGAGCTGAAGACCATCGCTGTGACAGATTCGCTGACTGGAGTAGTGAACAGGCGCTACTTCCAGGAGAGGTTACTCGAGGAGGTTGAGCGCTCCAGGCGTTACAATGAACCGTTCACCCTGTTCATGATAGACATAGACGACTTCAAGGTCCTGAATGACAGATACGGCCACCTGGCCGGAGACGAGGTCCTGAGAAAGGTGGCCCATGTCATAAGGGATGTGGTGCGTTCGATAGATGTCGTGGCCAGGTTTGGCGGTGAAGAATTCACGGTCATCCTCCCGAATACAAGGAAGAAGGCATCCATTGTTACAGCGGAGAGGATAAGAACCGGTGTGGAACTGGCAAGATTCATGAACGGCCGCATACCACCCGAAGAGTCACTGACCGTTAGCATAGGTATAGCCGAATTTCCCACAGACGCAAGTGTCATAGAAGACATCATAGACAAGGCCGACAAGGCCCTCTACATGGCAAAAGCAAAGGGAAAGAACAGGATAAGGGAATATTCAGTCAATGCTTACTACTGAAGGGATATTTGGTGGCCCTGTAACTGCCTGGGATTACCACCGGCAATCTGCCACCAGTATCTTCGCTCTTTGCCTTTACGGCACTTCTATTTTTTGTGCCAGCATACCGGAATTGCACCATAGATGTAATATGTGTTTTTTTATTAAAAGATGACCGCCACTTCCGCCCTTTCCGTTAAAGCTATTTCCCTTTCCATCCGAATAAACAGATAGATTCTTGCGGTCTCCTTAGAATGCGTCATAGTGGACGCCCTCTTGGCGGCGTGCTATGGACATACATTGACGTACTCCATATACTTGAGAGTCCCCTGAAGTTTCCCGGGGGCTCCAATAGAGAGGATCAACAACAGAAGGAGGTACTTGTGTAACGGATCTCGAAGAGATCCGTTACACAACGCCAGTCCGCCTGAGACGCTCCATATAAACTGTAAAAGGAGAAGGACCGTGCTGCTTAATCACATAGAGTTTCTGAATAGACTTAAGATAAGATACAAGATCAGCTTTACCGTAGCGCTTATATTTGCGCTTATCATATTCATGCTTACGGTCTATAACCTGAAACGCGAGAGCAATCGTATGTTCGAAGGCGTTCAGAACGAAGTGATGGGTATGACTACCATGTACTTCGACAGCCTCAATACGATGATGCTTACGGGTACGATGGATCAGCGTTACATTCTCGGCAAAAAGATGTTCTCCAGGGATGGGGTGATCGAGGCGAGGGTCATACGCGGCAAGCCAGTCAAGGAGCAATTTGGCCCGGGACTGCCCGAGAATGAACCGATAGATGAATTGGATGCACGTGCTCTGATAGGCGAAGAGATAAACGAAATAATAGAAAGGAAGGGGGAGAGAGTGCTCACCGTTATTACTCCATTCAAGGCAACGGAGAACACACGTGGCGTAAACTGTCTGAAGTGCCACAATGTGAGGAGCGGTGACATCAACGGTGCGGTACGTATAAGCTACTCCCTTGCCGAACTGGATGGGGCAATCAGACGGGAGATGTGGATGTCTCTAGGCGGCGGTGCGGCCTTCTTCGTCATGGGATTGGTGCTCGTAAATCTCCTATTCAAGGCCTGGGTGGTTAACCCCCTGAACAGTCTGATGGATACAGTAAGCAGGAGGGCGAAGGGCGATACAACGGCCAGAGTCAAGGTTATATCCGCAAATGACGAAATCGGCCAACTGGCCTGCGCATTCAACAAGATGTCGGACAATATGGACGAAGCGGCCACGCGTGAATACGAACTCATGCAGAGGGAACAAGAAGCGGCGAAGGAGTTGCGGATAAAGATAGATAAACTCCTGCTGGTTGTCAATAGAGTTGCCGAAGGTGATTTTTCCGCGGAAATAGACTTTGCGGGGGAAGACTCAATCGCCGGACTTGCCAGGCAACTGCAGAACATGATTTGCCAGATCCGGAAGTTCAGTGAAGAAAAGCAACAGGCGCTGGAGTCGCTGCAACATAGTGTGGACAACATCCTCCGTGTGGTCACCATGGCGGCTGATGGTGATCTTACCGGCCGGATAAACATAGAGGGTGACGGCGCCATAGTTCAGCTCGGCAGTGGTATACAACAGATGATAGACAACCTGAATATGTTGGTAAGACAGGTCCAACATTCCGGCATTCAGCTTGCGTCGGCTGCGACGTCTATTGCTGCAACGGCAAAGGAGCAGGAGGCCACAGTGGCCGAACAGGCAGCTACCACTAACGAAATTGTTGCGACCGCTACCGAGATTTCGGCAACCTCGAAGGAGCTTGTTTCCACGATGGACGAGGTCTCCGGAGTCGCGGACAGCACATCGAAATCTGCCGAAAGCGGACGCTCCGGTTTGGAACGAATGGAGTCGGTGATGAGCCAGATCGTAGAGGCGGCCGGGCCGATCTCTTCGAAATTTGAGGTGCTGAACGAGAAGGCAAGCAACATCAGTACGGTGGTTACTACGATAACCAAGGTGGCTGATCAGACGAACCTCCTCTCACTCAACGCAGCTATTGAGGCCGAAAAGGCTGGGGAATTCGGCTTCGGTTTTTCTGTGGTTGCAAAGGAGATACGGCGCCTTGCAGACCAGACGGCGGTCTCGACACTGGATATAGAACAGATGGTCAAAGAGATGCAGGCGGCCGTATCCGCCGGAGTTATGAGTATGGACCGGTTCTCACAACAGGTGCGCCATAGTGTAAAAGATGTCCGGGAGGTTAGCTCGCAACTCGCACAGATAATCGAACAGGTAGAAACCTTAACCCCGCTCTTCGAAAATGTCCATCAAGGAATGCACTCTCAGTCCGAAGGGGCCTGGCAGATCAACCAGTCCATGATTCAACTGAATGAGGCGGCACAGCAGACCGTCGAGGCTTTGAAGGAGTCGAATGATGCGATAATGCAATTGAACGTCGCCGCCCACGACCTTCAAAGCGGGGTGAGCAAGTTCAAAATCAGAATGGAATCTTGACAGCCGGCATGCTATTTCTACAATTCGAGATCGGTGAGGACCGCTATCTTATAGCGGCAACAGATGTTGTCGAGGTCGTGCCACCTGCCAGGCTGAAGAAGATACCAAACACCCCCAGTTATGTGGCGGGGTTGTTGAATTACAGGGGAGAGGCGATTCCGGTTGTTGACCTCTGTTACCTGATGACCGGCCAGGTCTGTAAACATAAGCTCAGCTCCAGGATTGCGGTGGTAACTTATAGAAGGAGTGGGAAGCAAAAGGTGTCTATTGGGCTGCTCATTGAGCATATGACCGAAACAGCTGTGTGGGATGAGAGCGACTTCTCTGACTCCGGTGTGAAGATGAAGGAAAACGGCTACTTCGGCGATGTCGTCATAGCCAACAAAGGCACTATTTAGAGGGTGGATACGGAGAAGATA